>SDWK01000913.1 GCA_004195335.1 Shewanella sp. | reverse complement strand
TGCTAGAACCTAGAACCTAGAACCTAGAACCTAGAACCTAGAACCTAGAACCTAGAACCTAGAACCTTCTTTAAAATCGCCTCAATGACTTCTTTTCTCGATACCTTTAAGCTGGTCGACTCGATTTTGGGCCAAGAGTAATAGACTCTGGGGCGTTTAAATCTGGCTATCTTATCGGCGAGGAATTGAGTTAACTCGTCATTAGACGACAAGAGCTCAGTGGCTAGGCTAGTTTTCACTATTGCTGCGGGAAGGTTACCAAACTCCTCATCAGCCAGAGCAAATACGATAGCATCTTCAATATCTGGATGTTGTTTGAGTGCGGCCTCCACCTCTTCGGGTTGCAGGTTTTCCCCGCCACAGATAAACATATTATCGATGCGCCCCATAATATGAAGCTTGCCCTCTTTATCCCAAAACCCTCTGTCCTTGGTAAAAAACCAGCCATCCTCATCCGTTGGAAGCGTTAGCGTGTAACCGCCATCTGCGTGATTAGCTTGCTCATGAGTCTGGGCTTGATCATTGGTTTGGGTTTGCACATCGAGGTAACCGAGGAAGAGTGTCTCCCCCTTTACGTAGATCTTTTCATCGATAATCTTCAACTCTCTTGCTGGCAATAGTTGGCCACTACTGCCATCGTAGCTGGCAGGCCCGGTGGTGACTTGAGAGGCCATCTCGGTCAGGCCATAACTGGTAAAACAATTAATCGAAAGCCCGCTCAATTGGCTGAGAAGAGTAGATGATATGGCGCCGCCGCCGAGCAGAAGAGACTTTACCCCTTTGAGACAGTCAATATCCTCCTTTAGTAAGCGTACCAGTTGAGTGGAGACCAGAGACAGATGGGTGATTTTATCCCGCGATATCTGAACGGTGAGGCTCACATCTCGGTCTTGCAGCGCAACCGTTGCGCCAACGAAGGCACAGCGATTGATAATGGCGAGTCCACCGATATGAAACAGTGGTAATGACAATAGCCAGGAGTCATTAGTCTCGAGCGCTATTAAGCTCCTTGACCCCTCGGCACTCGCCTTATGGTTGTTCAGGCAGTGAACTGCAGCCTTAGGTTGGCCACTGCTTCCCGAAGTCAGGATGATATTGGCGGGCGCGTAGTAATCGATTGGAGTCGGAGTGTTATTCGCTTTTAATGAGAAATTCAGTGTGACCAGTGTTGGGTTTGCTGTATCTGGGTCGGGCATGTCCACTGATGCTGAGACCTTTGATAATGCCTCGGTGAAGCCTTTCCCAGTCCATAAAAAATTTAGCCGATGTAACTCAATGAGTGCCAAAACCTGACTTGGTGGAAAACGGGGGGAGAGAGGGCAAAACAGGATCTGATGATCGATACAGGCCCAATAAAGCATGATTAACTCAACAGAGTTATTATCGATACAGGCAAGTCGATCACCTTTGCCGAGCCCCTTAGCGGTTAACTGCTCGCCGAGCGCGATGACTCTCTGACTTAGTGTAGCGTAGTCAATTTGTTGATTAACCCCATCATGCGTATAGGTCAGTGCAATTTGGTTGGGGTGTTGTCTGGCGCTCTGGTGAAGAGGTGATAATAACGCTTTCAAGGCTTGCTCCTAGCAGCTTTTGATTAAGGTGAGATCAATCCATGATTGGCAGCGAGGCTTGCCGGAGCTGACTAACAGATCACAGCTAAAAGCGGTGATGGTGTCGAGCCCTGGGGCCTCATCTGGTGTCATTATCTGGCTTAATCGAGCCAGAGCGTCTATGCCCAGACTGGCTTCCAGGCTTGAGCTTAAGATAAACCTGACTCCGTTTTGTTCCGCTTCGGTTTGCAGTCTTTGTAGCTTTTCCAACGTGCCAATCAACATAGGTTTTACGACCAGAGCGGTTAGTCCCGGCTGCATGGTAAATTGAAACATGGGATCGTTAAGGCTTTCATCCAATGCCCAAGGCATACCAATTGCCTGATAAAAAATGATATTGTCACTCGGCCTTTGGCATGGCTCTTCAATATATTCAATAGAGGCAAGGGGTAAGCAAGCGGCAAAATCGATCGCTTGTTCCAGGTTGAAGCCGCGGTTTGCATCTAATCTCAGCTTTAGATCTGGCCTGATAGCCAATATCTGATGGATAAGTTGAACCTCTTCTTCCAGTGAGGTTTGCGCTACTTTGACCTTGGCGGCACGAATATCGGCAGGTAAGGCACGGACTCGTTGAGCTAATGCGTTTATCGACTCATCACTGTTACGGTAGAGCAGAGGAATGATCCTCTGATCCGCGTTCAGGGATATCGCGTGTCCGTTAAGTTGCCCTTTGAGTTTGGCATGCAGCAGACTCAGGCCGAAAGCGAGGGATGGAAGATCTTCAATATCAGCGATATCCAATAAGCTATCTATTGGTTGCTGAACTAACTGTTCTAACTGACTCTCCAGTTTATCGCATACCTGAGTCAGGCTCTCCTTACTAAAACCGTGCAGTGGATTACCATCGATATCGAGCCCGGATAGCGGTGATATCTCAACTTGCTC
>SDWK01000478.1 GCA_004195335.1 Shewanella sp. | reverse complement strand
ATAGAACGTCCCAGGTCGATTAGCTCAGCTGGGAGAGCACCTCCCTTACAAGGAGGGGGTCACTGGTTCGAGCCCAGTATCGACCACCATTCTTCACCTTCCTCTTATAAAATAACCCTACAAACCCCCTTTAAATATCAAAGCTTTAATCATTAACACAATGCACATAACAAACTCATATGAGCACGCTCTCTTTCTACATTGACTCTTTTTCGATGATCTTACTTAATCGAATAACATCACGACTCTCTATAACATTTATCAATATTGCCCTTCTAACGCCCCTACTATTGCTAATTTCAACTATTCTTCAATAATAATGCATATTGGAATAATGTTATGGCTGACGTCAGTCAATCCGCCTCTTTGAGCAGCATAGCGGCCTATTTGAAGCTAACTCACAACTGTGATGAACAATCGGCGCTGAAAGAAGCTAAAGAAGTGATGAATAACCTCGTCATTATGAGGCAAAAAGGATTTATTACTGGCTGGTATTTCGACGAACATGGTCACTTAGAATTACTCCCCAGTGATTCATTGGTCAAGCACATTTCCCCAACGAAGTAGTTATTATTTCACCATTCGCATGGTCAATGCCCTCCCCCTTAGTTGAAGAAATAGCAATGGAATATGCAAATTCCAAGAGCTAAATACTTAAGCATTTACTTACATCAAATGGGTGGATTCCCCCCCATTGCGGCTTTCTACCTTGGCCATTTCCCACTCATCAACTGAATAACCCTCCAGGCAACATAGCGGCAACACCGCGGTAACACTCGATTTACTGATGAATAATCAATGTTGGCTCACACTTTGCAATTGTCATTACGTGACTTATGAAGTGAAGCATAAAGCCACTTTACATTAGCTAAGGGAAGCCAGGTCGTATCCCTACGATGATAAACCCAACTCCAGGTAACTTTTATTAATTTACTCCGGAGATAATAAAATGAAATTAAGGGGAAAAAAGATGACTATCAAACTCATATCGACAAATTTAAGTACACACCCACTAAAAGCGCTTTTGAAAATGGCGGTGCTCGCAGGTTGTCTAACCAGCAGCATGCAAGTTTTCGCCGAGCCCATACAGATTAAATTTTCTCATGTAGTTGCTGAAAACACTCCCAAAGGGCAGATGGCGCTAAAATTCAAAGAGCTTGTTGAACAACGTTTACCGGGTGAATATCAAGTCAACGTATTCCCCAATTCTCAACTTTTTGGTGACAACAATGAAGTCGCAGCCCTACTGCTCAACGACGTGCAGTTTGTGGCCCCTTCTCTGTCTAAATTTGAACGCTATACCAAAAAACTGCAGATCTTTGATCTCCCTTTTCTCTTCAATGATATCGAAGCCGTGAATCGATTCCAGCAAGGAGAATCGGGACAAAAGCTATTGGGCTCAATGAAGCGTAAAGGCATTGTCGGCTTAGGTTACCTGCATAATGGTATGAAGCAGTTATCGGCGAGTAGCCCGCTAGTATTACCCTCAGATGTAAGCGGTAAGAAATTCCGCATAATGGCCTCTGATGTGCTAGCCGCACAATTTCAAGCTATCGATGCCATCCCGGTTAAAAAGCCTTTTTCAGAAGTCTTTACCTTACTGCAAACACGCGCTATAGACGGCCAAGAAAACACTTGGTCAAACATCTACTCTAAGAAATTCTTTGAAGTTCAGAGTTATATCACTGAGAGCAACCATGGCGTTCTTGATTACATGGTCGTGACTTCAGACACCTTCTGGAAAGCACTCCCGGCCGACAAGCGCACTGTAATAAAAACAGCCTTGGATGAAGCTGTGACATACGGTAATGAGATTGCCGCCGCTAAAGGTAACAAAGATAAATCGACGATAGCAGCCTCTAAGCGCTCTGAGATAATTCAACTCACTCCAGAGCAACGTCAACAATGGGTCAACTCAATGAAGCCAGTATGGTCACAATTTGAAGCTAAAATAGGTAAAAATCTAATCCAAGCGGCAGTAGCCTCCAACAAACAATAGAACACCAAAACAACAATTAAAATAAGCAGTAATGAAGCGTGCGTACCCTAATTTATAATCTGACAGAGATAAGATTAGGGTACTGTCTTCACATTATATTTGGGGGAGTAAGCCTGTGTTGAATCGATTATATTCTCACTTCGAAGAGGGATTTCTTAACCTATTAATTACCTCGATGACAGTTCTGGTATTTGTAGAAGTGATCGCCCGTTTCTTCTTTAATACCGGCTTTTTATGGATACAAGAGTTAACGCTGACCTTATCTGCGTGGTTTGTATTATTTGGCATGTCATATGGCGTAAAAGTCGGCGCACATATTGGCGTCGATGCATTCGTCACTAAGCTACCTAAACGAGGCCGAAAAATAGCGGCGCTGTTAGCAACGACGATTTGTATTAGTTACTGCTTAATGTTTTTAAAAGGAAGCTGGGATTACCTCAGTAAGATGTATGAGATAGCCCTACCCATGGAAGATATCGACTTCCCTCACCTCCTCGTCAACAAATTAGATCCTGATTTTGCCTGGGACACACTTCGCATCGATGTTGAGGAGCCGGCTGTCCCTCTTTGGATATCTCAGAGCATTTTAATTATCGGCTTCAGTTTACTTATCTTGCGATTTATCGAACTCCTGATTGCCATCCTTAAAAATAACACGCTGGGATTTACCTTAGCAGATGAAGCAAAAGAGAGCATGCACTTAGCTGAAGAGGTCAATAATGCAATGCAAGACTCTAAGTTAGGTCAAGAAAATGCAGATAGCCTTTCCAATGATAATCAAAAGGATGATAAGTAATGACCATAGCCACCCTATTTATCACTCTATTAATTTGTATGATGTTAGGTATGCCGATCGCCATCGCCCTTGGTTTTTCGAGCATGCTCACAATCCTATTATTTTCTGATGATTCGTTAGCTTCTGTTGCCCTAAAATTATATGAATCCACCTCTGAGCATTACACTCTGCTCGCCATCCCATTCTTCATTCTCTCATCCGCGTTTCTTTCAACTGGTGGGGTCGCCAGACGAATTATCGACTTCGCCATGGACAGTGTAGGACACATTCGAGGTGGACTCGCTATGGCCTCTGTGATGGCCTGTATGCTATTTGCGGCGGTTTCTGGTTCATCTCCTGCAACCGTTGCTGCCATTGGCTCAATCGTCATTGTGGGCATGGTACGGGCAGGGTACCCGGAAAAATTTGCAGCAGGCGTGATCACAACCTCAGGGACCTTAGGCATATTGATCCCTCCCTCTATCGTCATGCTGGTCTACTCGGCGGCGACGGAGGTCTCTGCCGCTCGCATGTTTATGGCTGGATTAATCCCCGGACTAATGATGGGGCTGATCCTCATGCTAGCCATCTACATTGTAGCCAGGGTGAAAAACCTACCTTCTCGCCCTTTCCCAGGGGTTAAGGCGCTGAGTATTTCAAGTGCTAAAGCCATGGGCGGTTTGGCCCTAATCTTGATTGTATTAGGTGCTATATATGGCGGTGTGGCGAGCCCAACTGAAGCCGCAGCAGTGGCCTGTGTATACGCCTATTTCATCTCGGTTTTTGGTTATCGGGACATTGGTCCCTTAAAAAATGTCACTTGGAAAAATAAACAGGAATCATTCATTGGAGCCACAATCCGCAACCTGGGATATATGTTACTCGCAGTAGTTAAAACCCCTATTGATAAAGAGATACGCCACGTAGTCCGAGATGGGGCCAAAGTCAGTATTATGCTGCTGTTTATCATTGCCAATGCCATGTTATTCGCCCATGTGCTCACCACTGAACGTATACCTCATATCATAGCCGAGGCCATAGTGGGATTGGGGCTACCCGCATGGGGCTTCCTAATCATAGTCAACCTGCTACTACTAGCGGCTGGTAACTTTATGGAGCCATCCGCCATCCTGCTGATTATGGCCCCCATCCTGTTTCCTATCGCGACACAACTGGGAATTGATCCGATTCATTTAGGCATTATCATGGTGGTAAATATGGAGATAGGGATGTTAACGCCGCCGGTGGGATTAAATCTCTTTGTGACCGCGGGGATCACGGGAAAAAGTATGGGCTGGGTGATAAAATCCTGCGTTCCATGGTTGGGGCTCTTATTGATCTTCCTCATGCTGATCACATATGTACCGCAGATCTCGCTATTCTTGCCTGAATACATAGATAAATTGAATGGGTACTAAGCTTCCTGTAACCCATTAAACTAGCAATAAATTAAGAGTTACAAGCGCGTCAAAGCAGTAGTATAGTTATTCAACTGTTAGGCGCGCTATGATTTCACCTGGATGTGTATCGCTTTATGGCATTTACAATAAAAACAAAAAAATATCTCCTCATCTCTACTATTTTGCTCACAGGCCTTGCCCTGACTTTGCTGGCAACCCATTGGCTCTATCTTAATAAGGGATACACACAAACAACGCAACAATCTAAGCAGCAGATGACAGAGCTTGTCAGCTTCCTAGATGGTTCTCTGTCAAGACACGAAAATATTCCGCATGTATTATCAAAAAATCCATTATTAAAAAATGCGCTTTTAAACCAACAAAACCCAGATAGTATTCAAGCCCTCAATCTCTATTTAGAAGAGATACAACATATTACTGAATCTCTAGACATCTATTTAATTGATGCTTCTGGCGTTGCGATATCGGCCAGTAACTGGCAGACAAGTTACTCTTTTATTGGTAAAGACTTCTCCTTTCGTCCTTATTTTCAACAAGCGATCTCAGGAAAACTCGGCCGTTACTATGCCGTAGGTACCTCTTCTAACAAACGCGGTTTTTACTTTTCATATCCTATCTATCAACAGTCCAATATTTTAGGCGCAATCGTGGTTAAAGTGGATATAACCGAAATTGAACAGCAGAGCACCGGCATTGCCAGAGCGGGAGGCTATGAGTTTGCCATTACCGACCCCGATAACATTATTTTTCTTTCCAGCATCAATACCTGGCGATTAAATTCATTATCGCCCATAGAGGAAACCCGGCAATACGCGATAAATGAATCTAAACGATACGCTAACAGAATCATTAATGAATTAGCGATTAGCCCCGCTTACGATGAAAGCGCTTCGGCTGCGCAAAGGGTATATGCCATAAACTCCAGCAAAGGGGTATTTGACTATATAGAAATTCATCAGTCGATGATAAAGGCCGGGTGGAATATACATATTATGGCGCCACTTTCTCCTATTTACAGCTCCTTACCCGCTTTTATGCTGCTATATGCGACTGTCTACCTTTTATTAGCATTAGCCGCCTTGTTTGGCTACGAGAAGCGGAAGAGCTCATTACGAATACAGCAGGCCTATGACCTGCTCGAACAGAGAGTTCAAACCAGAACCCAAGCCCTTGAAGCCAGTAATAAAAAGCTAAATGAGACACAAGATGAGTTAATACAGGCAGCAAAGCTCACCGTCATAGGCAGTTTATCCGCAAGTATAAACCATGAAATAAATCAACCTTTAGCCGCAATAAGAAGCTATGCGCAAAATACCCAAACATTGGTCAGCAGAAACCAACTCGATCATGTCTCCGACAATATAAATACCATAATTTCACTGACCGACAGACTCGCCGCTATCGTTGGGCAATTTAAAAATTTCACCAGAAAAACTCAGGGAGACCACAGGGCAACAGATATCAATAAATGTATTGCAGATGCTCTCACTATTATTCAACCTGAAATAGATAAACAAGGCATTGAACTTATCCTCTCATCGAACGACATTAAATGTGAGGTCTGGGGAGATAGCATCAGGCTACAGCAAGTACTCGTTAACTTAATGAGTAATGCCATCGTCGCGATGAAGCACTGCATACATAAAAAACTGATCGTGACAGCAGAGCAAGACACCATGCTGTGTATTCGCATTCAAGACAGCGGCCCCGGTGTACGAGAAAGTCAGATGGAAAAAATATTTGAACCTTACTTTACCACCAGTGAACGCCAAGGATTAGGCCTGGGTTTATCCATTTCCAGACGCATAATCGAATCGATGCAAGGCCATATTACGGTGTCAAATGCTCACCTTAGTGGCGCCATATTTGAAATAACCTTACCCATTTACCATCATGGGATATCAAGCAAAGAAACTAATCGTCAACAGGGAGCATTTTCTGATGAACCTCAGTAATCTGGATAATATAAAAGTGATCATCGTTGATGATGAACCCCTCATAGGCTCAGCCCTTATGCAGCTATTTGAACTAGAAGGCATTCCAGCTCTCGCCACTACTGCGCCTAAGTGCCTACCGGAAAAGATTAACTTTAATTGGCCTGGGGTCATCATCACAGATGTCAACATGCCTCAGCTTGATGGTATCTCCCTGATGCGAAACTTGCTGGCAAAAGATAAAGATCTGCCCATCATACTACTCACAGGTTTCGGCGATATTGCCATGGCAGTACAAGCACTAAAGCAAGGTGCCTACGACTTTCTCGAAAAACCTTTCAACAATGAACATATTTTAGATGTGGTGAAACGGGCCTTAGAAAAAAGAGAGCTAACCCTAGAAAATCGAAAGCTGAAAAAAGAACTGGAATCACAAAGTCTGCCGGGTCCCAGGATATTAGGGCACAGCCCGGGCATTGAGCAGATGAAACACATAATACATCAGGTTATAGATATGCCGGCCGATGTACTCATCGAAGGGGAAACCGGTACGGGAAAAGAGTTAGTCGCCCGCTACCTGCATGATCACAGTATCCGTCATCAAGCCAATTTTGTCGCTATCAACTGTGGTGCTATACCCGAGTCGATTATAGAAAGTGAACTGTTCGGGGCCGAGTCAGGGGCATTTACCGGCGCAGATAAAACCCGTATAGGCAAGTTTGAGTATGCCAACGGCGGCACCCTCTTCCTCGATGAGATAGAAAGTACGCCACTGTCACTGCAGATTAAACTACTGAGAGTTCTGGAGGATAGAAAAGTCGAACGACTCGGTTCAAATAAGAGTATTGAACTCGATATTCGGGTCATTGCCGCCACTAAGGTCGACTTGGCTCAGCTGTGTAAAACCGGCGAGTTCAGACAAGACCTGCTATATCGATTGAACTTAGTCACAGTGCCTATTCCCGCATTGCGAGAAAGACGCGAAGATATTGGCCTGTTATTTTTACATTTCGCTCGTGTCGCATCATCCCGTTACCATAAGGCTCTGATCGCACTCAACGCAGAACAGGTGGCTCAGCTGACATCCCATGATTGGCCCGGAAATGTAAGAGAGCTCAGAAACCTGGCCGAACGCTATGTACTCTTAGGCGGAGAAGCCGCTTTTGCCACGGCAATAAACAGTTCTGCCAATCTCAATTGTGGTATGTCGCTGCAACAAAGAGTCGAATTTTTTGAACGCCTCTTGATTGAAGAAGCACTTAGCCACAACAAGGGCAGCATCAAACTCACCATGGAGCAGCTGGAAGTGCCTCGTAAGACACTCTATGACAAGATGCAAAAATTTGAGCTAGACCGAAAACGCTTCATTCAATAATTACTGAAGAGTTTAACTCGAGATCTAGGCTTGCTTGGGGGCGATTGAAGTTAGGATACACTCGCCTGACTGATATCGAGTCGCTCTACTCTGGTCACTTTAAAGATAACTAACGCTAACACTCCCAAGGTGATACATGATCCCAGTACCACCCCACTCCAGCCCCAATGCTGCCAAAATGGCATCAGATAGGGGCCACCCAATGCGGCACCAAGATAGTAACTACACAGGTAAAGCGCCGTAGCCTTTGCCCTATGTAACTTAGCTCTCTGTGCAACCCAGGCATTACAGCTGCTGTGGATAAAGAAAAAACCAAACGCCGTCAATAAAAAGCCGATGCAGATAAAGCCGACAGTATCGAATAGTGTGACTACACTGCCTGAGAACATCAATAACAGTGCCAGCTTAAACAATCGCTCACGACCGTAGCGCTTTATCCAATGCACTGAATAATAGGAGGCGATAGTGCCACTCAGATAACAGAGGAAGATGAGCGTCACTTCAAACCGTCCCCAATTGAATGGTGATGACATCAGGTGTAGCTGAATAAAGCTAAATTGATTCACCATCACCAAAAATGCCAATCCTCCAATCAGGTAGATATTACGTAACTTAGGATCCCCAAGATGAAGTCTAAAGCCGTTAAAATCGCTGATCCGAAGCAGTTTTCGTGTCTTAGCTGTAATTTCAGCGGTCTCCGTGTTCGGCCTTGAGACCAAAGGTTTTATCCGGCTCGGTAACAGGTAATGGACGATAATCACGCCGACCAGTGAAAGCACTAAAATCACCGACATCAGCTCCTGCCAGCTCATATAAAGTGATAAGCCGCCACCAATGAGTCTACCGGCTATTCCACCCACGCTATTAGCAGCAATATAGATGGCCCCAGCCTTAATCATCGCCCCTTGGCTCAGTTCATCTTTAAAATAGGCCATAGCAATGGCAGGAACCGCCGCAAGTAATCCCCCCTGAAATAAGCGAAGCATCACTAAATGGCTGAACTCGGCAACGAAGAGCATCATGAGATCTGAGAGTAATAACAGGTATAAGCTGACGAGTAGCGGTATCTTACGCCCCACCCTATCGGATAAAATGGCATAAAACAGCAATGAAAATGCCATGGCAAAGCTGGTCACAGACAGCAACAAGGTTGCATGGCTGGTTGCGACGTCGAAGGTTTCAGCGATTAAGGGTAAAATCCCTTGCACTAAATACAGATTGATATAGATAACCACAGAGGCAATTGACAGGCCCCATATAAGATGAATTTCCCTCTTCTCATCCAACACTCTTCCACCGCAAGTGCTTTCATCACAAAAATTTTCATCAACGAGGCCTTTATTCCCCATGCTGATATCGTTAAAGCTTATGTTTTGTTGAGCTGGCATCTGTCTCTGCAATTAAATTATCCACACACGATAGACATAGGTTAGCAT
>SDWK01000666.1 GCA_004195335.1 Shewanella sp. | reverse complement strand
TCGCCGTTGTTATTCTGCTCGGTCAAAGCGTAAAGGTTAAATTGCAACTTTTGAGCAAGGGTCTTACCGAATTCCGTCTTTCCAGTGCCAGCTGGCCCGTAAAGGAGGATATTGACCCCGTGTAGTTGCTGCTCAACCGCTTGGTTGAGGAAAGGAACAAGTCGATCGCGCGGATCAGCAATATGATCGTAATCTTGCCAGTCGAGCGTTGCTTCGGTTGGTGACCCAAGCAGGTATTGCCGTATATTGTCCTGGCTAGTGATTGCTTTTTTGATCGCAATACGAAGAAGTTCCGGGACGTCGTAGTGGTCATCAATATCTTTTCCGTCACGCGTAGAAGCGACGATCAATCCTGAACTCAATAGTCGCTCATTCGGACCTACAATTTTTCCGAAATGATTGCGATCGATCCCGAGGCAGGTAGAGCAGACGTCAGTAACCCCCATGTTTTCACGAGTCAAATCATTGAGAATGCCGTATAGCGGTTCGTGCAGGCGGTAACGAAGAAAAAGTCCGAGCAGGGCTTCTTCCTTCTTGTCAAGTTTCAGCTCTGATCCCAACTCCAAGAGATTGATGGCTAATGGTCCTGGTTTGACATCAGCGAGCTCGTTTCTCCGATTTGCCAAGATCTGCAGCATGGAGTCACGCACAGGGCGCAGCATTTTTCTTGCACCTTCGTTGCTGCGAACCGCACTGGTGAACTTATCGAACAACTCAAGTTGCTCTTCGTGGTCCTCCTGGTCCCCAAGATAAGGCAGAGAGCTTTCAAAAAAGTCGCAGATTTCCTTCAACGTGACAACTGACAGCGTTGGAGATTTTACGAGGTTTTCGAGATACTGGATCATGGCTTTCTGCTCATAAGGATCGATCATAGCTTCCGCCTTCCATTGAAAAAGAAAATGCTTCCGCTATAGTAGTGCCACAGGGTAGCGACAAGCTGTGTCGCATAGGTCGGAATCTCTCATGCTTTAGATGGTCGGAGGAAGATATGCCAGAGAAAAATACGTTACTCAGGCAATGGCAAATGCTGAAATTGGTTCCACGCCGTGGACGCAAGTCCGCCCCGGCAATCCATCAGCAGCTTGAGGAAAGCGGCTATAAGGTTGGGCTGAGAACCGTGCAGCGAGACCTGAAGGATATTTCTGATGAGAACCTGTTTCCCCTGCGACATGATGAGAGCAAACCGATCGGTTGGTATTGGGATCGCGATGCTGACATCTTTGATATACCAGGACGGGATCCTTATGCTGCACTGACACTGCGAATGGCAAGTGACTATCTGCGACAAGTCTTGCCGAAATCTTGCGTTGATCTTTTGCAGCCACAAGCGCGAAGTGCACAAAGCGTTCTTGACAATTTGGATCTGGACCATTACCGCAACTGGCCAAGTAAGATCCGTACGATCAGCAGAGCGCAGCCGCTTGAGCCGCCTGAAATCGAACCTTCAGTGCTTGAAGCCATATATGAAGCAGTGCTACATGGTTTTCGCCTTAAGGGGATGTACCGCGCGGTGGGTAAAGAGGAAGCTGAAGAGAGGGTCATCAACCCTCAGGGTCTGGTCATTGCTGATCCAATTATCTACTTGCTTGGAACCTTTAAAGAATCCACAAAGGTCTATCATATGGCTTTGCATCGATTCGAATCTGCAGAAGCGACAACGGAGCTAGCCAGTTCTCTAGATGATTTTGATATCGATGCGCATATCGCATCTGGTGCTTTCGGTTTCCCAAAGGTGGATAAAACGCGGATCGACTTAAAGGTTCGTTTTTATGATTACGTTGGTGGCCACCTTACGGAAAGCCCTCTATGTCCAGATCAGATATCGTATCGTGAAGAGGATGATCTTATTATTGAAGCGAATGTTCCCAATACGCATCAGTTACGCTGGTGGCTAGCTAGTTTTGGCGAATATGCCGAAATATTAGAACCTCTCTCACTCAGGCAGAGCTTTGCTGAAATGGCTGAAAATATGCTTGAGATGTATAGGGACGGCTAATCTTCCCCCGCCACTTTCTAGCCCAATAGGATCAGAGAGGAGCATCAACTTCTGGGCCGTACCAAGACCCGGAGCGACGCACCCACTCTCTCTTACTCTAATCTGTGAGGGGAGCAAAACCCTGCCCGGGCAGTCGCTGGGATCGATTACGTTGATCACCGAGCTCGATTGGTATGACATCGAAGATCTACGCGAGGGATGTCTCTCTGTATCGGACAATTATTTTCAAGATTTTCACAAATCGCTGTTTTCAGCCAGCAAGGCTGATGATTTCACATTAGAGTTGTCGATCGGCTCTAAGGATGCTGGTTTGGATACTACATAAATTCATGAATTCACTTTTAAAGTGAGTGGTAAGGCCGCAAATACCAGGATGGGCAGAGACTGGAGGCAATATGAGCCGTGTGGAATCTTGGTGTCAGGTTTGACTTTCTGCTATTTACTGATAGCTTCCCCATATGCCACGAAAACCCCGCATCCATTTCCCCGGCGCTGTTTATCAC
>SDWK01000408.1 GCA_004195335.1 Shewanella sp. | reverse complement strand
TAAGTTCACCTCTTCTCTTAGTTCCCTAATTAATGCTTGTGAGGTTGTTTCACCGTTTTCAACCTTGCCTCCCGGAAACTCCCATTTTCCACCTTGGTGAAGGTGATCCAGTCGTTTAGCTAGCAATACCCGATTGTCGCTATTTAGAATAACGCCTACGGCAACGTGTACACGTTTCATTGGTTAGTGATCCTTAAAAAAATCAGCTTCATCGTAGCCTAAGCCATCGAGAGTTTCAGGATCAAATTCAGATTTGACGGGTATCGCGTGTTTTTCAGAAGCCCAGTCTCCTAGGTCAATTAGTTTACATCTGTCGCTACAGAAAGGCTTAAATTTAGCATCACTGTTCCATATGACTTCTTTTTGACAGGTTGGACACTTTACAGTTGTTGTCATGTTGAGTTCTCTTGAACTGGTTTCGTGACCTGCTAGAAACAGATCTGTTTATTTATATTCGATATGACAATAATACTGATTTTAAGAGCAGGTGGCTAACTTGAATTGTATACTTTTATCAGAATGTTTCTGTTGGTCAAATTGTACAAAATGGATGGCGTAACGATTTTTATGGCCACTAATTGTAGGATAGCATCCTTGCTCGGAGTCCAGCTTGACTCTGATTAAGGATAAGGACTGGTTACTGTTTCCTTGAAAAAAACCAGCTGTGGCTACGGCATCTCTATATTCAGTGGTTTGTCTGGTGAGCTTCAGCAGTAATTTAATAGGGTCGAGTAAAGCGGTAAAGTGAGCAATCCACAGAGAATATTCATGCTGACGAATGTCCCATGGCTCTGCAAGCCAGTAATGAAGTTGAGGAAGGTCAAAGTTACAGCAAGCTCCTGGCATATTAAATCTTTGTCGTAATGCAGCAAGAAAGCGATTGAGTTTAAGCTGGCTTCCTGGTCGCTCGCATACACTTAGCGCCTCTCTCGCGTTCGTAAGCAGAGACAAATAGTTGCTCACTTGGATGGAGTCTATATGAGGAAGGTCTTGCCAATTAGAGAGTTGAAGGATCTGTTTATCTATATCCTTTAACACTTCGCCACGATAATCACAGCGTTCGGTTAATTCACACAGTGAAAAAAGCGGGTAGAAACATCGATGCTGATGATCATGTGCCAAATTTGTTTGTAGTTGCTGCTCTAAATATTCAAGTCGCAAATAGCTTCTTGTTTTTTCATTTAAAGGCTGTTCAAAAATTATTTCAGTCATGGCGTTTTCAAGCATCATTGGATAATTTTAAATAATTATTATGGAGTGTAATTACCTTCCCTTCTAATGCTGATATCTTTCCATGATTGTCGATGACATCATCAGCTTTCAATAATCTTTCAGCCCTTGGGACTTGACTATCGATTATGTTTCTAATTTGTTCTGAAGAAACCGAGTCTCTATCAATTGTTCTAAATAATTGTTGTTCAGGTGAAATATCAACCAAAAGAGATAAGTTTACTAACCTATCTAAACCATTCTCAAATAGCAAGGGAGCAACCAAAATAGCGTAGGGTGAAGTGGTGGATTCTAGGCGTTTGAGGATTTCACTCCTGATCACGGGGTGTAATAAATCGTTTAGCCATTGCCGTTCATCAGGCTGACTAAAAATGAGTTCTCTGAGCTTGGCTCTATTTAAGCTTCTATCCTTGTTTAGTATAGAGTCTCCAAAGTGTGCCCTAATCTCATGTAGCCCTTTGGAGCCGATCTCTACTACCTCTCTGGCAATAATATCGGCATCTACAAGCTCAATTCCTAACTCTGCAAACATATTGGCAATGGTTGTTTTACCGCTACCAATTCCACCAGTTAGCCCAACAATAAACTTAGACATAGATCTATTCCTAATTACGATTTTCAATCTAAGGTACTTGTTACAGTGTAGAGAGGTACCAGTTTGTTATATCGCTTCCCCAGATCATTGCTATCCAACCCGCTGCGGCGAGATAGGGCCCGAAGGGAATAGGGTTAGTTTTATTTATCTTCTTGGTTACTATTAAACTGATACCTACCAGTGCGCCTACCAGTGATGAGAGTAAGATGATAATGGGTAACATTTGCCAACCAAACCAGGCGCCCAATACGGCCAATAGTTTAAAGTCACCATAACCCATGCCCTCCTTACCTGTTAAAAGCTTAAACGCCCAAAACACGCTCCAGAGGCTTAAATAACCTGCAATAGCACCGATTATTGCATCCGTTGGTGATGCAAAGGTGCTATTGAGGTTTATCAGTAAACCAAGCCAGAGTAGAGGAAGAGTCAGTTGATCGGGCAGTAACATTTCGTCTAGATCGATACCAGTTAAAGCTATCAGTACAAATGTTAGCAGGGTTGCGAAGGCAAATTCCCAGGTCGGTCCGAACTGGTGAGCAAGAAAAGCGACAGCTAAACCAGTTAAGAGTTCTATCACGGGATAGCGCACCGAGATTGGCGTATTGCATGAGGCGCATTTTCCTTTGAGCATCAGCCAGCCAACGATTGGCAGGTTATGCCAAGGCTTTATATCTGT
>SDWK01000235.1 GCA_004195335.1 Shewanella sp. | reverse complement strand
AGATGTGTATAGGAGACAGCATCAACCTGCTTACGCAGATATTGATTACCACGGATCATCCAATCCGGCCATTTATCAAAGGCATGTAATAGGTGCCAGAATACTCTCTCTGTATCTGATTGCGCATCACCCTGATGATTGAACTGTTGCCACTCTTCAAGGACGTCCCATAGATATAGCTGGACCTCATTAAAAGCGATCTGATCGCTCAGAAACGCTTTTCCATATTGGGCCAGTTGGGGCGCTTTTATATCGATGAACTCATCTGGGGTCATCGGTTCGCCTCCTTATTACTGCCTAATGAGTATAGAAGGTTAAATACGCTTTTGGGGAGGAATAGGTTAAAAATCATGAATGATTACTTTCGTGGTAATAGTGTCGCTTTCTTTAAGATTATCGCTTCTATTGGAAAGTCGGGCCAGTCGAGTTTTGAGTTATGTGCCGTTGCAACGGCGGCCATAGAGGCAAGTACCTCTTCGCCCTCGGTTACTTCGCCAAACACCGCATAACCCCAACGTCTGGAGGAGGGATCGAGTCGGTTGTTATCACCTACATTAAAGTAGAATTGGCTGGTGGCCGAATGAGGGTCATTATCACGGGCCATGGCAATTGTGCCAAATGAATTGGATAGGCCATTTCCTGATTCATTAACGATAGGCGCATCGTATGGCTTCTCTTCCTGTTGGAGATTTAATCCACCTCCTTGAACAACGAAGTCGGCGATCACTCGATGAAACAGGGTATTATCATAATGCCCCTTCACAACATAGGTGAGAAAGTTGTCAACGGTGATGGGGGCCCGCGTTCGGTCCAATTCGACGATGATCTTTCCCATGCTGGTGTCGAGTTGCACCTGTGGATAAAGCGTATCGGGCTGAATGTCGACGGCAACGGCTGTTTGGCTTAAACAGAGTATAAGTAGAGCATTAATCCAACGGATCATGGGGCTTCCTTGTTCTTGTTGTATTTATGGACTTGTTTAACGTTACTGTTGAATAAATTGGTTAAGTTCAGGGTCATTAATGATATCGCCACTTAATTGACCGAGAAGTTTATTTATCTCAAGTTCTAAGGTTGCAAAATCGGCATTAAATGGACCCGATAGTGTTCCGCGAGCCGTGTAACGCTTCGTGAGCTCTTGGGTGCTGTTTTTGGCTATGACATTGATGATGATATTGCTCTTAGCCTCGAATCCGAAGGTGCTCTCAGTGACGTCAGTCAGTAACTGCTCTAATTGAAACTGTATATGTTGTACCGCACTGGGGTCTACCTGATAACCCGCTTGAGTGAAGCCCTTACGAAAGACGGCGTCCATCTGTCTTCTTGGTGCTTCAGAAGGGCTAACAAGCTTGGCCGCATCGCCTTCGTTATTGAAGCGTACAATGAAATTAGCTGAGCGCGTATCGATTGTCTCTATGGCCAGGTTCTGTAACGACTGTGTCTGGGACTGTACTTGTGGAATCTGGGGTTCCAGGGCTATGTGGCTTGGTGTTTGAGTCGCACAACCACAAAGTGTGATAGCGGTGGTTAACAATATAAAGAGTCGTTTCATTTCTGGATTATCTTTATTCAAAATAGCGGAATGTGGTGGCATCAGCATACCAGAATTGACTGCCGATGCCATCGTCTTTGGCTGCCTACTTCTGCGTTGAATGACTTCAGAAGGGAGCACCATTCCCTCATCCATTCGCCTTGAATTAGTTTGCCAAAAAACTCTGAGTAGATCACTTTCTTATACTGATTGATATTAATGTCTGAGTTAGCAATCATTCACGTTATTTCAGAGTGATGCCTTAAATTTGACTATCATCACGGTAGACATCGCGTTAGAGTAAAATTCGATAAATGGTCTGGGGGCGTTAATGGCGGCAAGTGATTCAAAGGTGATAAATATCGAGAGTCAAGCGGCTCCAGAGTGCTTGATGTCGAGTCATGGCATTCCATCATTTGGTCATTTTGATGGCCCGGTGACCTCCTTGGGCCTTGAACAATTCAATTATTTTAACGAAATGGATAAACCCGCCTCGGGCCTGAGTCGCTACTTTAACTATAAGCAGTTTCAATTTGTTAATATCGTTACTTCCCGTTTTGTTATTGGTGTTGCCATTGCCGATATTCGTTATGTGGGCAGTGCATTTTGTTATCTCTATGACATTAGTAAAAATCAGCTCACCGAAACGACTTGGTTGAAGCCATTAGGCGCAGGTTATGAATTGACGCCGTCTCCGATGTCAGGCGTTGCAACGATGGGCAATAGAAAGGCGAAAGTCTCCTTTAGTATTTCTGAAGGTGTGTGGCATGTGTCAATTGCGACCGACAATATTCAGGCAGAGATCGATCTTGAGGCGTCGGTATTGAGCTTACCCATGGCCATGTGTAATCCGACCGGTTATAGCGGCTGGACTTATACTCAGAAGCATAATGGGCTCAAGCCCACTGGTGAGCTCAACATTAACGGTGAACCTCAACCTTTGAATAGTGCATTAGCCGGTTATGATTTTTCCGCAGGCTATATGCGAAGAGAGACGAGTTGGCGTTGGGCGAGCATTAATGCTCATACTCATGATGGGGTGTTGGGTCTTAATTTGGCCGCTGGAGTCAATGAAACCGGCTGTAATGAGAATGTCTTTTGGATCAATGGTGAGCGGCATCTGTTAGGGCCTGTGCATTTCAATTTTCAACGAGCAATGGGATCTCAAAGCCTATACCAAGATCAAACCTCATGGCGTATCTATTCGGACAATGGTCAGGTTGAACTGAGTTTTAATCCCGTCAACTGCCGGCAAGAGAAGCTTAACTTATTGCTGCTAAAGAGTAACTTCAGACAATATCTGGGGTACTACTCTGGCTATATTGTCGATAATTTTGGCAACAAGCATATTCTCGATAATGTACTGGGACTCACCGAAGATCACTTCGCTCGGTGGTGATTGATTAGCGGGCTTTTCATTCGACTTCCCGCTTAAACCATTCAATATCGATTCATCCCGCAGCTACTGTGGCGATGTAAATAGAATATTCCTTCAATATTCACTTTCATGTTATATGACTTACCTTCTTACCTTCTTACCTTCTTACCTTCTTACCTTCTTACCTTCTTACCTTCTTACCTTCTTACTGCCGCGGAACAAGGCTTGCGCTTGCCATCGCAGCCTTGTTCAGCTTGAGTACAGCTTGAACCTCTACTATCGCGATGAGCTTGTTGCGCATTTGTTTTGATATTTGGCTGTGAGTTAACGTCCGTGTCATTTTGTATCATCTTGTAAAATGGTAATAAGTCGCTGGTAATTATTTAAAAATTAAGCATTTCCAATTAAAGGATTAGTTATGAAGAGATTGTTGTTGGTGATCGGTAGTTTGTTGAGTGTGGGCGCTTACGCCGGTGATTCAAATCATATTGTGGGAGGTAGCTTAGGCTATGGTGTTCAGGATTTTGAATCCAAATCTGGGCAAGAAACTGGCGGTGGGGATAGTTTCGCCATCGATGCATATTACCGTTATATGTTCAATGAGAACTTTGGCATTGAAACCGGGATATTCCGTGGTACAGGTGGTGTAGTGACAGCTTTAACTGGTTTGTTTAGCGAAGTTGATAATATTAGTTATAAAGGTGTTCGAGGCGCATTTTATGGTCAGCTTCCACTCTCAGAAAGTAATCATCTCTATGCCAAAGTTGGGGCGAGTGCGAATCGGCTCAATTACGATGTCTCACGTGTGTTCAGTAGTGATGTGATTAAGAACGTCGAAACCAGCGGCAGCGATTTTTATGGCGCTGTGGGGTGGGGGGTACGATTTCAATCAGGAATCGGTATAAATATCGAGTATCAATATGTGCCGATTCAAGAACTAAAGGTGCAAAACTTTAATATCGGTATGAGCTATCGTTTTTAATCTGATGACGAAAAAAGGAAGCACGATATCAGTCGTACTTCCTTGTTAATATTTGGGTTAACCATATTGCTGTTGTGATTTATGCTTCCTTTATCCCACCATAAAGCGAACTCTGTGTGTGAGGCTCGCTTGGCTCTGAGTCACCAGCCACATCGCTCGGCTCGATGCCTTCATCCTCATGGGGTTCGGCTTTCTTGCTGATCTTCTGTGCCTGCAAAATGACAAACTTACCGTTAGAGGCGACCGTGGTACAATTTTTAAAGATACGTTGCAGTTTGACATGATAAGCCAGGTGACGGTTACCCACGACATGCAAGATGCCGCCATTTTTGAGCGAACGCCAGGACTGGAGGAACATCTGCCAGGCGATGTGATCAGTAATCGCGTCACCTTGATGAAACGGGGGATTACATAGGATCAGATCGGGCCGAATGCCTTCATTGAGATGAGTTAAACAATCGTCCCAACCAAAGGTTGCTTGCTCGCCAATTAAGCCCGGCGTCTCTAATTTGTTCAGGGCCCAGTTTTGCTTTGCCGATTCGACGGCCATTTCAGAATCATCCACAAAGTGGATATAAGCTTCAGGAAATAGTTGTTTGGCATTGAGTCCCAGCACGCCATTACCGCATCCCAGATCGATAATCGATTTGAAATGCCCCTTAGGCATATTGTCGAGCATGATGCGCGCACCGATATCGAGCTTGCCGGCGGCAAAGACATTGCTGAGGTTGGTAATTTCAAGATTTAACTCAGGAATAGACCATTGATTTCCTGTCGGGAGCTCACGGGCTTTGCCGTCTGCAATGCAGGTGATAATACGGGTCTTTTTCCAGGTTAGACTGGCGCTCGCCGGGCCCAAGTTTTTAGCAAAAATCTCGAGTAAAGACTTGTTGATCGATTTGGCTTTAGCGCCTATTTGCACCAAGGAACCTTTTGGCAGGATCTGAGACAAACGGTTGAGTTGATGCGCAAAATAGCTGAGGTTCTTTGGTAATTTCATTAACACCAACTCTATGTCAGCAGGGATGTTTTCACGACTGTTTAGCCACTGAATATTATCTGCGCAGAGTGTGTTATGTTCTAAGTTTTGCAGTGTGCCTAATTGGCTGGTTTTAGCGTCTGTTTCGACGGCTAAGGGCCATTGCGCATCCATTGAACGTAGGCATGCTGTCAGAGCCCCGAAATTATCATTGATGATAGCCGTGGCAACGGGTACTTGTTCAGTCTCTTTTAGATGTTTAATCAGGTGTTCATCGGCCGCATCCCAAGCCTGTAAATTTGATTCCTGATTTTTAGGGTAGCGAGTTAATTCTAGCTCGATATCTTGGACCGAAAATTGTGTTGTCATATGCCAAACTGCACCAATAAAATTAGGGCACGCATTATCGCAGATTTACTTTAATAGGTACATATAGCGTTGAAGTGGGTGTGTTAGCCCAATTATTGCCTGTAGCGAAGATGAAACCAGTTTTGGCTGAGGGTGATTGGAGAATGAGATGAAGCAACAAGGGTTTGGATTTGGCGCTCCCCATGACTCAGATGTTAAGGCCCCTGAACCGCCTATTAAACTTATTCGGGGTTACCTTAATAAAGCGCAGCAGTTGGCCTTGATAGAGGAAGCGAGTGCTTACCCTTTGTCCAGCCCCATTATCAAGGTCTATGGCAAGCAACATGCCATACCCAGAACCCAAGTCTGGTTCGGTGATGAAGGGTGTGACTATCTCTACTCGGGGTTATTTGTTAAAGCACTTTCCTGGCCCAAATATGCGCGCCTGTTACAACAAAAGTTGAAGCGGGACTTTGGCTTAAATTCCAATGGCGTTCTGGTCAATCGTTATGCCGATGGCACTGAGTCTATGGGCTGGCATAGTGATGACGAGCCAGAAATAGCCATTGGCAGTGATATTGCTTCTGTTACGCTTGGGGCAACTAGAGACTTCTTTATTCGTCATAAATCTAGCCATCATAAGGTTAATATTTCGCTGGAGAGTGGCGATCTATTGCTGATGCACTGGCCGATGCAGAATGAATGGGAACATAGCCTGCCTAGGCGGATGAAGGTGATGGAACCCAGGCTTAATTTTACCTTTAGAACCTTAGTTAACGATTTTCATAAAGAGATCACAAAGGACTGAAAATTTGTGCCAATATTAGGTTAAGTGACTTACCTACTTTTTATGTTATTCAGATCTCAATGTTGATCAAATAAATATTTTAAGCTCAATCTGATAGAAGTAAGTATTGAATGTCTCTCTACTCGTTTTTTAGTATAAGGAGTATCAAATGAAGAAGCTGTTTATTAGTACCGTAATTGGGCCGATCACCCCTGGTATAATCAAATCTTTAGCTGAAGTGACTCGCAGTTTCGATGGAGAGTGGCTAACGAGTAAAGTGATAAAAGTGGATGGTCACTTCTCTGCCATGATGAAAGTGGCTATCGCTCCGGAAGCCGAAGCGGAATTGAAAGCAAAATTCGAGTCAGAGTTCGCCGCGCTGCGCTTTTTCTTCGATGATGTCTTCACTGAGGCGGAAACCACATCCACGACACTACATCTGACCCTTGATTGCGGAGATCGTGCCGGCTTGACCCGGGATATCGTCGATATACTCTCAAATTTGGACTTAGTTATTGAACACATGGAGTTCAATCGGGTACATGTGTCTACGATAGGGCAAACCGTTTTTTCTTCTACCTTGAATCTTGCTGTACCGGAAGGGATTAGTACCGAGAGTGTTATAGAGTTGCTGGAAGGCGTGAGTGAGGATGCAAGGGTCACCGTCTTATAAAGAGGCCATAGTCTTATAGTCGTCGCTTCTTACCTTCTTGAACACAGGGTTTGAATATAGGAGCCTGAACATAGGGGAGTCGTGGGGGGAGTTGACCTTTCTCCCCCTAAGCAGTAATCTGCCGCCATAGCATTTATGTATGATTGAGAATATCGTTATGTCAGTAGAACAGATCATTACCGAAAAACTCACCGCGACCTTATCTCCCTCTCACTTGGAGGTAATTAACGAGAGTCATAACCACCATGTGCCACCTAACTCTGAGACGCATTTTAAGGTGATAATCACCTGTGACTCATTTGAGGGAAAACGTTTATTAGCACGTCACCGTGCGGTAAATGAAGCTTTAGTGACTGAGTTTGCTAATGGTTTACACGCATTATCTATGCATACTTTTACCCCGACAGAATGGGCGAAAGAAACCGACGTTCCAGTCTCGCCGAAGTGTAAGGGCTGATTAATACCTATCAAGTGAGATGGATATAAGGCAGCGGCTTGCTTCCTGATATAGAAAGGCCATAGCGATTAGCGTTATGGTCTTTTTTTATGCTTTCCCGTCCTGAGATAAGTAGGCGCTTTACATATTTTACGCTTCACTCTTGGTGTTTTCAGCTCACCATTATTTATTCATCAGACCTGTTATTACAAAATATATCTGATAACTGTACAGTATGAAAAATAGTACAAACTATGTGCTAGTATGCAGCTAAACATAAGAAGGCGGATGTTCGTTAAGTCTAACGATAGAGTTAGCCATGACACTAACACTTGGAGAGTTGAGATGCCCTTACTTGATAGCTTTACTGTAGACCATACCCGTATGCAGGCCCCAGCGGTCCGAATTGCTAAAACCATGACAACTCCAAAGGGGGACGTCATTACGGTTTTCGATCTGCGCTTTTGTATACCGAATAAAGATATCTTAAGTGAAAGGGGCATTCATACTCTGGAACACCTTTATGCCGGGTTTATGCGCGAGCACTTAAATGGTGATTCTGTTGAGATCATCGATATCTCCCCTATGGGCTGTCGTACCGGCTTTTATATGAGCCTGATCGGTACTCCAGCAGAAGCCGATGTCGCCGAAGCTTGGCTTGCTTCGATGAGCGATGTATTAAAAGTGGTTGAACAAGCCCAAATACCCGAATTAAACGAATATCAGTGTGGCACATTTGATATGCACTCGTTAGAGCAGGCGCAGAGTATTGCGCGTTCAATTATCGCTGCCGGGATCAGCATTAATAAGAACGATGATTTGAAACTGAGTGATGACATACTGAACGGTTTATGAGTAATGCTAATCCGTTCTGAATGAAAAAGCGGCTTTGCCGCTTTTTTTATCAAAAAAATCGGCCTGAAATAAGCTGCCAAAAAAATCATGAGATTAGTAAGTTAGATATGTTTTGCACTCTTAAGTCATTATTGGGTGGTTAAATATTGACCAGCAATAACTTTGGCGCTGTTCAAATAGTGAGCGGTTAGATTTAGGTTGAAAATTGTTAAAAATTATTAATTTATGGGGAGGTATCTCTTTCAAATCCCTGATAACCTTGCTAGGTCAGGGGCTAAATGGCTTTAGTAGTCCCTGAATCAAATATAAATACCAAACTGTGATCTGAACCCGATTCTAAAAAACTTCATTATCCTCTTAAAACACCCACATTTTTCATGGCGATACCGTGATATTTGCGGTAAAATGCGCGCGAACAGCGTGATTGCGGTCGCATTTCTGTAATAAATCAGCGCTAGCTCAATGAGATGGGTTTTGATGAAAACTTGTCACATTTAGCAGGAACGCGTCGCATTTTCTTTCCTTCATAAAGTAGTGCTTGTGAATATGATTACAATAAAGAAAGGATTGGACCTGCCCATAGCAGGCGGACCAGAGCAAGTTATCCATAATGGCTCAGCCATTAACCATGTAGCGACTTTGGGTGAAGAGTATATTGGCTTACGCCCCACGATGAAAATCAAGGTGGGTGATAAGGTCAAAAAAGGTCAGGTTATCTTTGAAGATAAAAAGAACCTTGGCGTTAAATATACTGCTTTAGCTAGTGGCACAATTTTAGAAGTTAACCGGGGCGCTCAGCGTGTACTTCAGTCTGTCGTCATTTCTGTGGAAGGGGAAGAGAGTGTTTCCTTTGCTAAGTATGATGCCGCACAGTTAGATACGCTAGATTCTCAAAACGTTCGTGATAACCTGATTGAATCCGGGTTATGGACGGCGTTGAGAACTCGTCCTTTCAGTAAAGCCCCTGCCGTAGATTCTACTGCTGCCGGCATCTTCGTTACCGCGATAGATACTCAACCTCTTGCTGCCAACCCCGAAGTGGTTATCGGTGAGCATAAAGACGATTTCGCCAACGGACTTAAGGTCTTGTCGAGATTGACTGAAGGTAAAGTTTACCTGTGTAAAGCGCCTGGAGCCGATATTCCTGCAGCGAATGCGCAAGTTGAAGAGTTTTCCGGAGCACATCCTGCAGGCCTAGTCGGTACACATATTCATTTCCTTTTGCCTGCTTCTGTTAACAGAACGGTTTGGCATATAGGTTATCAAGATGTGATCGCAGTTGGTCAGTTATTTACTACCGGTGAGCTAAACACTCAACGTGTAGTCGCGATCACGGGTCCTAAAGCGGAAAAACCAAGACTCGTACGTAGTCAGATTGGTGCTTCAATAGCAGAGCTCTCTGCGGGTGAAACTACCGATGGTGACGTGCGTGTGATCTCTGGTTCGGTTCTTAGTGGTCGTACCGCTACGGGTCCGCACGCCTATCTGGGACGCTTCCATCAACAAGTATCTTTACTCGAAGAGGGAAGAGAACAAGAGTTTCTCGGTTGGGCTATGCCTGGACCGAATAAATTCTCTATCACTCGCGCTTTCCTTGGTCACTTGTCGCCTTCTCGTCTTTTCAATATGACGACGAGTACAGGTGGTTCAGATCGAGCCATGGTACCGATTGGTAACTATGAACGTGTTATGCCTCTGGATATTCTTCCTACTATGTTACTTCGAGACCTCGTCTCTGGTGATTTTGATGGTGCTGTTACATTAGGTGCACTTGAGTTGGATGAAGAAGATTTGGCGCTGTGTACTTTCGTATGTCCTGGTAAGTATGATTATGCAACTTACTTACGCGACTGTTTAGATACGATCGTGAGGGAAGGCTAATGAACTTGAACGATTTTTTTAAACGTATTGAACCTCAGTTTGAAAAGGGGGGGAAATTTGAAAAGCTTTACGCCAGTTTCGAAGCGGCTTATACACTTTTCTATACCCCCGGTCAGGTGAATAAAGGGGCGACCCACGTTCGCGATAACTTAGACTTGAAACGTATGATGATCATAGTGTGGGCATGTGTATTCCCAGCTATGTTCGTTGGTATGTATAACGTAGGTTTGCAAGCGCAAGATGCGCTAGCTGCGGGTTTTGCTACGCCAGATGTTTGGCAGGTTAGCCTGTTTAGCCTATTCGGTACCGAGTTGAATGCAAGTTCAGGTATTCCTGCACTACTGTGGTATGGCGCCTGTTTCTTCCTGCCTATCTATGCCGTGTCATTTGGTGTGGGTGCTACCTGGGAAGTCTTGTTTGCCACAGTACGTGGTCACGAAGTTAACGAAGGTTTCTTTGTTACCTCAATTCTGTTTGCGCTCACACTCCCCCCGACCATTCCATTATGGATGGTTGCGCTGGGTATCACCTTCGGTGTGGTTGTGGCGAAAGAGATCTTCGGTGGTACAGGGCGTAACTTCCTAAACCCTGCGCTTGCGGGTCGTGCTTTCCTATTCTTCGCATATCCATTAAGTATGTCGGGTGATAACTCTTGGGTTGTTGCTGATGGCTTCTCTGGTGCGACAGCATTGAGCCAAGCGGCTCAGGGCACACTTGAATATGGATTTTCACAAGATTGGTGGGATGCCTTCTTAGGTTTCGTTCCAGGTTCTGTGGGTGAAGTATCGACGTTAGCACTTTTATTAGGTGGCGCAGTCATCGTTTATGCTCGTATCGCTTCATGGCGCATTATTGCGGGTGTGATGGTCGGTATGATTGCTGTTTCAAGCTTGCTTAACTTTATGGGTAGTGACACGAACCCTATGTTTGCTATGCCTTGGTATTGGCATTTGGTACTTGGTGGTTTTGCCTTCGGTATGATGTTTATGGCAACCGACCCGGTATCAGCCTCATTTACCAACCAGGCGAAATGGGGATACGGGATCTTGATTGGTGCTATGGCGATATTTATTCGCGTCGTTAACCCAGCATTCCCTGAAGGTATGATGTTGGCCATCTTATTTGCCAACCTGTTTGCACCGCTGTTTGACCACTTCGTGGTTCAGGCAAATATCAAGCGGAGGATCGCCCGTGGCTAGTAATAAAGATTCGTTCGGCAGAACTCTCTTTGTGGTTGTCGGTTTATGCTTTATCTGTTCGGTTTTTGTTTCGACCGCAGCGGTATTGCTACGACCAATTCAGATAGAGAATAAATTGCTCGATAAGCAGAAGTATATTCTTGAGGCTGCGGGTCTTATGGATCCTAAGGCCGAATTGACTAAGGCCGATGTGCTTGCAACTTACGCTAAGTTTGTTGATGCTAGGCTGGTTGACCTGAAAACAGGTGAATGGGTTGAAGGCGATGCGGATTCATTCGATGCCGATAAGGCAGCGCGTGACCTGAAAAACTCGTTCAAACCAAAACATGATGTTGCATCAGTTAAGCGTGTAGCTAATACAGCTGTTGTCTATGTGGTTAATGATGAACAAGGTAAGCCTAAGACACTTATCTTACCTATTAAAGGTTACGGCCTTTGGTCGACCATGTATGCATTCCTTGCTGTTGAGCCTGATATCAATACCATTAAAAGTCTGGTTTATTACTCATTTACCGGTTCAGGTGAAACACCTGGCCTAGGTGGTGAAGTACAAAATCCTCAGTGGATGGCCAAATGGCACGGTAAGAAGCTCTATAACGAGCAAGGGGAGTTAGCGATTAAAGTCACTAAGCTTCCGGCTGTTGCTGCTTCTGTTCATGGTGTTGATACTTTGTCTGGTGCAACCTTGACGGGGAATGGCGTTCAATACTCATTAGACTTTTGGTTGGGTGAGGAAGGTTTTGCTCGCTTTATCGAGAAAGTTCGTAAAGGAGGGTTGAGCTAATGGCTAACGCTAAAGAACTTAAGCAGGTCTTGACGGGACCGATAGTGAGTAACAACCCGATTGCTCTGCAGGTATTGGGTGTGTGTAGTGCACTTGCTGTAACCAGCAAGATGGAAACTGCATTAGTTATGACCATTGCTTTGACTGTCGTTTGTGCATTTTCTAACTTGTTTATCTCAATGCTACGCAAGCATATTCCTAGCAGCGTGCGTATTATCGTTCAGATGACAGTGATTGCATCTTTGGTAATCGTGGTTGATCAGGTGCTGCAGGCTTATGCCTACGATGTGGCTAAGCAGCTTTCGGTATTTGTTGGTTTGATTATTACTAACTGTATCGTAATGGGGCGCGCCGAAGCTTATGCGATGAAAACGCCACCAATGATGAGCTTTATGGATGGTATAGGTAACGGTATCGGCTACGGTGCTATCTTGCTGTCAGTTGGTTTTGTCCGTGAACTCTTTGGTAATGGTTCGCTATTTGGTATCGAGATCTTAAGCAAGATTTCAGACGGTGGTTGGTATCAGCCTAACGGTCTGTTATTGCTACCTCCAAGTGCGTTCTTCTTAATTGGTACTTTGATCTGGATCATTCGTACTGTTAAGCCAGAGCAAGTTGAAGCAAAAGGGTAAACGCGATGGAACATTATATTAGTTTGCTAATTCGCTCTATTTTCATCGAGAATATGGCACTCTCTTTCTTCCTTGGGATGTGTACATTCCTGGCAGTTTCTAAGAAAGTGACCACTGCGATGGGACTAGGTATTGCTGTAATTGTGGTGCTGGCGATTTCAGTTCCGGTTAACCAAATCATCTATCAGGGGCTGTTAGCGCCTGGTGCATTGAGTTGGGCTGGTATGCCGGAAGCCGATTTGAGCTTCTTGAAGTTTATCACCTTCATTGGTGTAATCGCTGCACTGGTACAGATCCTTGAGATGGTGTTGGATAAGTTCTTCCCACCACTTTACAACGCTCTGGGAATATTCCTTCCACTTATCACTGTAAACTGCGCAATTTTTGGTGCGGTATCTTTCATGGTTGAACGTGATTACAACCTAGTAGAGAGTATGGTGTTTGGTGTCGGTTCAGGGGTTGGTTTTGCATTAGCTATCGTCTTGTTAGCTGGTATCCGTGAAAAGCTGAAATATGCTGATGTGCCTGCTGGACTGCGTGGCTTAGGTATTACCTTTGTTACTGCGGGTCTAATGGCGCTTGGATTCATGTCGTTTTCTGGTGTGTCCCTATAACAGGGACCCACTGGGTTCCTATTTCGGACTTTTAAGGATAAGTTGATGGATATTCTTAAATCTACTCCGCTCGAGATTTACTTGGGTGTGAGTATGTTTACCGCTATTGTCTTAGGTTTGGTGCTAATTATTTTATTTGCCAAGTCAAAGCTAGTGAATAGTGGCAACATTACAATTGGTATTAATGATGATCCTGAAAAAGGGATCAACATACCTGCTGGTGGTAAGTTACTTGGTGCACTCGCTGAGGAAGGCATTTTTATACCGAGTGCCTGTGGCGGCGGTGGTACTTGCGGTCAGTGTAAAGTACACGTTAAATCAGGCGGCGGTGATATTCTGCCAACTGAGATGGACCATATCAGTAAAGGTGAGGCTCGTGAGGGCTGTCGTTTATCTTGTCAGGTAAACGTTAAAACCGATATGAAAATTGAAATCGAAGAGGAAATCTTTGGTGTTAAGAAGTGGGAATGTACCGTTATTTCTAACGATAACAAGGCCACTTTCATTAAAGAGCTTAAGCTTCAAATCCCTGATGGTGACTCGATACCTTTTCGTGCAGGTGGTTACATTCAAATTGAAGCGCCTGTTCATCACGTTAAATATGCAGATTTTGATATTCCTGCTGAGTATCGTGGCGATTGGGAACACTTTGGTTTCTTCAACTTAGAATCTAAGGTTGATGATGAGACAATCCGTGCATATTCAATGGCGAACTATCCTGAAGAGGAAGGTCTCATCCTGTTGAACGTACGTATTGCGACGCCTCCTCCACGTAACCTAACCCTGCCTTGCGGTAAGATGTCTTCGTTCATCTTTAGCCTTAAAGAGGGTGATAAGGTGACGATCTCGGGTCCATTTGGTGAGTTCTTCGCTAGAGAGACTGATAATGAGATGGTATTTGTCGGCGGTGGTGCGGGTATGGCTCCTATGCGCTCTCATATCTTCGATCAACTTAAGCGTCTTAAGACTAACCGTAAGATGAGCTTCTGGTACGGTGCGCGTTCTAAGCGTGAAATGTTCTATGTTGAAGATTTCGATGGCTTAGCGGCTGATAACCCGAACTTTGATTGGCACGTTGCGCTTTCTGATCCTCAGCCTGAGGACAACTGGGAAGGCAAGACTGGTTTCATTCATAATGTACTTTATGAAAGTTACTTGCGCGACCATGAAGCGCCGGAAGATTGTGAGTTCTACATGTGTGGTCCTCCAATGATGAACGCCGCAGTTATCGGTATGCTTAAAGATCTAGGTGTCGAAGATGAAAACATCATGTTGGATGACTTCGGTGGCTAATTACATCCTATACCGATTGGTATTAAACGCTTGAATCTTGAGATAGTTGTCATTCGAGTTTGAAATAGAAAGTGAGGAAGTTATCCTCACTTTCTTTCATCAAGTGTCGGATAGATCATAAGTATTATAGTGATAAGGATTTAGGTCAAAATGATAAAGACCTTAGTAAACTGGTTAGCCCTTGTATGGCTAGCCATTTTTGTTTCTGGCTGTAGTCAACCTGCACCAATTATTTCGCTTTCTGGTAACACCATGGGCACAACGTATCACATAAAAGTGGTATCTAGTGAACAGCTTCCAGAAGCTAATCTATTACAAGCTGAAATCGATCTGGCACTCGAGAAGGTCAATGACCAGATGTCTACCTATCGTCCCGACTCTGAGCTGTCGCGCTTTAACTCAATGAGTCATGAAGAGACGATAACAGTGTCAGCAGATACCGCTTTTGTGATCGCAGAAGGGATACACCTTTACGAAGTGACCGATGGTGCACTTGATATCACCTTAGGGCCTTTGGTGAATTTGTGGGGCTTTGGTCCTGATAAACGTCCAACTGAGTTGCCGAGTGAAGATGTGATCGCAGCAGCCAAAGCTAAAACGGGTATTGAGCATCTGCAACTTGATGGCTCGAAATTGAGCAAGACCAATCCAGATCTCTATGTTGACCTTTCATCAATAGCAAAAGGCTTTGGCGTCGATGTTGTCGCGGGCATATTGGATAAATATCATGTAACAGGTTACCTCGTAGAAATCGGTGGAGAGCTCAGCGTATATGGTGACAAGATGGATGGCTCGCCATGGCGTGTGGCTATCGAACAACCCGATGTAGATGACCGTGAAGTACAGCAGGTGATCGCTCCTGGTGATAACGCAGTCGCGACCTCAGGAGATTACCGCAATTATTATGAAGAGAACGGCAGACAGTTCTCGCATCTTATCGATCCGCGAGATGGCTACCCGATCAATCACCGTCTAGCATCCGTGACAGTGCTTCACAAGCAGTCTATGGTTGCCGATGGCTACGCTACAGCGATGATGGTAATGGGGACGCAAGCGTCACTGGAGCTTGCAAAGCAAGAGGGGCTTGCGATTATGTTGATCGAGAAGCAAGATAACGGCTTTACCGTTTTCTATAGTGATGCCTTTAAGCCATTCCTAGATAACAACTAGTTCATATTTTAAGCGTTAAGTGTATGTCAGGATGATAGCCTTAACGTATTCGATAGTGATTTGATGGTATAATATTCTAATCACGTTAGTGTTGGAGTGCATAATGAGTACATTTATAGCGGCGTTTGTAGTGTTACTGCTGTTCTTTTTTTTAATGTCGATCGGTTATCTGGTTAAACGTACACCCGTTGCCGGTAGTTGCGGTGGCTTAGGCACTCTCGGAATTGAGAAAGCGTGTGATTGCGATGACCCATGTGAAAGCCGTAAGGCTAAAATGGCCGAAGCGGAACGATTGGAAAAACTTAATAAGAATCGTATTCTTTAGTTTGGTCTAATTCGGTATAACCACAATGAAGCACCTTAACTAACATTTTTAGTAATAGGTGCTTTTTTTATGCTCATATTTGAAAGCCTATTGGCGGTTGAACGACTTATCAGGCCTGTAAACGGTATTTCTATAAGCGGCTTAATTTTTTAACTACCATTTCATTCGCTATCAGGCTAAAACCGGATACAAAATGATCCACATTTTCATCAAGATATCAGCCACTGTACAGGCTTTATTCAGTTACTTTCCTTATCCTTAATACCAATCGGTATAAAGATGTGATCGCTCAGCGAGAATTTAGCGCTTTTGAGGCAAGGCAACGAGTGAAGAACATAGTTATTCTACGTTTAAGCTCGTTAACACTGCATCGGATGCGCTAAAACTCGCCTTTCAGGAGTGTTTTTGGCTGCCTACTTCTGCGTTGAATGACTTCAGAAGGGATCACCATTCCCTCGTCCATTCGCCTTGAATTAGTTTGCCAAAAAAACTCTGAGTAGATCACTTTCTTATATCGATTGGTATAACCTATTCCTTTGGAATTAATTTGAGGTGAGGCATGACAATGATTAATAGCAAATATGTTGAGAAAAAACATGATAATGTCAGCGATTTAATCATTAACTTAAAGTTGCGTATCGAATCTCTTGAACGTCAGCTTGCTAACCCAAGGTCGGCTATGGACTGTGTACCAAACTTGGCAAAGTTAACAGATGATGAGCTTAAGATGATCTACGAACAGTTCTAACCTCAATCGATTCGCCTGCCAACTGCTTGCTTACCCTATCAATATTCTTCGGTGAATGATGAAAACATATCCAAACCAACTTAAGATAAATTCAATTCAGCGAAGCTAATATTGAGAGGAGCCTTAGTGCTCCTTTCTGTTTTTGTGCCCTTTTACTTGAGTACTGTTTAAATATACAGTATCTTAATCAATAGGTACTATTTGTGAAATTAATTAAGTGAAAAAAATCATTCATGTTGATATGGATTGTTATTTTGCCGCGGTGGAGATGCGTGACTTTCCTGAGTTAAGGGGGAAACCCATTGCTGTGGGAGGGAGAAGTGATCGACGTGGCGTCATCAGTACCTGTAATTATGAAGCCAGGCAATTTGGCGTTCGCTCGGCCATGGCCTCGGGTTATGCCATAAAACTCTGTCCCGATCTGATATTGGTGCCGGGACGTATGTCAGTCTATAAGGAGATATCGACTCAAATCCGGGAGGTTTTCTCTCGTTATACCGATTTGATAGAACCGCTCTCACTCGATGAAGCCTATCTCGATGTCACTGATTGCACCCAGTGTCAGGGTTCGGCAACATTAATCGCTGAAGCCATTCGCCAAGAGATATTTGAACTCACGGGTTTAACCGCTTCTGCCGGCATTGCCCCCGTTAAGTTTCTCGCAAAGATAGCTTCCGATCTGAATAAACCCAACGGGCAATATGTGATCACCCCCAATATGATCCCGGCTTTTGTAAAGGATTTACCTCTGAGAAAAATTCCCGGAGTGGGCAAGGTTACCGGCAAAAAACTTGAAGACATCGGCTTAATCACCTGTAGCGATATTCAGACGTATCCTGAAGGGGCGTTAATTGAGCGATTTGGTAAATTTGGATCCGTATTGATTGAACGTTCACAAGGGATCGATCTCCGTCATATCTCTCCTAACAGGGAACGAAAGTCGGTGGGCGTTGAAACGACGTTGGCTAAGGATATTTATAGCTTAGAGCAATGCCAGGGCGTAATGCCCCAGTTGATCCAGGAGTTAGCCACTCGAATAAAGCGTAGCGCCAAAGAGCGCACCATTCATAAACAGGTCGTTAAGCTTAAATTTAATGATTTTAAACAGACAACCATAGAGCATCGTAGTGATGAAGTGTCGGTAAAGCTGTTTTATGATCTACTTTCTCAGGCGTTAGAGCGGCAACAGGGGCGAGGGATTCGATTGCTTGGCGTTGCGGTAGGCTTAGCGAGTCAGTCAGGTATTAAAGTTGCCGAAGAGAATGAAGTGAGAGAGTCCCAGATGGACCTAAGCTTTTAAGAAGTAACTAGATTCTAGACTCGAGTGCCTAGAATCTAAAATCTAGGCACTCGAACCTATTTTTGCTTAACTTTTCTCTGGTATACGCTCGAGAACGGCGAGCAAAAGTTGATAGTACTGACCCACAGTTTCAATCAACACTTTCTCGTCTGGGCTGTGTGGATAACGAATGGTCGGGCCAATCGATACCATGTCCATTTCAGGATAAGGCTTCTTAAACAAGCCACACTCAAGACCGGCATGAATAACCATGATCACAGGCTCTTTGTTGTAGATGCTTTCATAGGTCTCGCGTACCAATGCCATTACCGGTGAACTGCTATCTGGTTTCCAACCTGGGTAAGCGCCGCTAAATTCAACATCGACACCCGCAAGGTTAGCCAAAGCGGTCAATACGCCTTCAATCTCTTCTCGGCCCGAATCGATTAATGAACGGATTAGACAGAGGATCTGTACACTGTCGCGCTCAGTGCTGATCACGCCAACATTTAATGAGGTTTCAGTTACGCCTTCAACTTCATCGCTCATGCGGATCACGCCGTTTGGACAAGCATGCAAGAGCTCGATAAGCATCTGTTGCGCATCTTCACTCATCACCTGAGTCGCGGCCGGGATTTCGGTCAACGTTAATAACATGTCCGGATCGGCGATGGCTAATTCCTGGCGGATTAATGTTTGATATTCGGCCATCAAAGCTTCGAGTTTTGCGACATTTTCACCAGGTAGCATGAAACTGACACTCGCTTCACGTGGTATCGCGTTGCGTAAAGAGCCACCAGTGAAGTGAGTTAACTCTAACGCTAACTCGTCAGCATGGCTAAATAGGAAACGAGCCAGCAGTTTATTCGCGTTACCGCGCCCCAGATGAATGTTTACCCCTGAGTGACCACCCTTTAAACCCGATAGCGTTAATGTGTAGCTGGAGTTAGTAAGCTCTGGTGCTTGCCACACCAAAGGGACGCTAATTTGTGCATCTACGCCACCAGCGCAACCCATGTAGATCTCGCCTTCCTGCTCGGAATCCGTATTAATCAGGATTTCGGCATCAAGGTAGCCAGCTTCCAGACCAAATGCGCCTGTCATACCCGCTTCTTCATCAATGGTTAGCAGTACTTCGAGTGGCCCGTGAGAAATATCATCTGATCCTAAAATGGCTAACGCAGAAGCCATTCCTATACCATTATCGGCACCTAAAGTGGTTCCGGTTGCCTTTACCCATTCACCATCGATAAAGGGCTTAATGGCATCTTTTTCGAAATCATGCACCTTATCAGAGTTCTTCTGCGGCACCATATCGATGTGAGCTTGCAAGGCAACAACCTTGCGGTTTTCCATACCCGGTGTGGCAGGCTTCTTAATAATGAGGTTACCGACTTTATCTTCAACCAGTTCGAGTTGCTTATCTTTGGCCCAAGCTTGAATATGCTGACTCAAAGCCTGCTCATGTTTAGATGGATGGGGAATCGCACAAATTTGTTCGAACCATTGCCATAGAGCTTGAGGTTGTAATTGACTTAATGCTGTCACTGATGACTCCTCTTTTAAAGTCGATAAGGCTAAAAATGGCCATAGTCTACCACAGTGTATGAGGGGACTTTAGGGGGGGAGTGCCACCTGCGGGTGTCTGTTGGCCATTTATGTGTCAGCGAAAGTTGCCAATGAATTTTTTATCAACAAAAGAGCTTGGCATTGAAGCGGATTTAAGGGCATATTATTTGCCCAAACTAGATGATTTTAACTTCGACAACTATTTATAAAAATAGGTTCGAAGCTATCAATATTCGATTCGGTATTCATTGCCCGCAATGATATCGATAGGATCTCACAAGCAAAAGGATGGTTTATGGCTCAGGTTAATTTTGTTGATGTACAAGATGATGATGCAATTTTTGAAGGTAGTGGCTGGGATGCACTCGTAGTCGTGACTGCTGATCTTAGCCGAACTGGCTTCGACGAGATTTCATTATTGGCAGCCCACGGCGCTAAGGTAGATAAGCGCGTAGGTCACTCTCCTACTTTACTGTTTGCCCCCGGGTTAGTCGGTGGGCGTCTGATTATCTCTCCGGTGAAAAACAGTGTTGATGATTTCGAAGATGTCAGGGTATTTGCCGATGCTGCCAGACTGGGTATCAAGCTGGCTAAGGACGCTGGCGCAACTCGTCCGTTAATGTTGGTGGCGAAAAATATTGACTCCAGATATCAATTTGCTTCTGAAGTGGCGGTTCTTGCCTGCGGTCAGGAGTTATGGCAGGCACTTGAACTTCGCGAAGCGAAAGGGGACCATCCGGAATTTGAGGCTATCGGCTTGCTCAACTCATCTACAGCATCACAGAGCCTGAACGCCATCGAGGCGGGGCGGACTCTAGCACGCGATCTTTGTGGTACCGAGCCCGAGCGAATGTCAGCGCCAGCATTTGCCGACTACTGTGTAGCGGCTTACCGGAACTCGGGCCTTAACGTCGGCGTGATCGAAGATAGAGATGTCTTGGAACGAGATTATCCCTTGTTAAGCGCTGTTGGCCGCTCATCTTTTGCGGTATCGAGACATCAGCCACGCGTGGTTAAGCTCGAGTATGTGGGCGAAGGGACTATCGAACGTACCTATTTCTTTGCCGGAAAAGGTGTGGTTTATGATACCGGTGGTGCAGACATTAAGGTTGCTGGTGGCATGGCGGGGATGAGCCGCGATAAAGGTGGCGCCGCAGCTGTTGCCGGCCTGATGAAAACCTTATCTTTGCTTAAACCTAAAGGTATTCGAGTGCTAGCTGAGCTTGGCTTAGTAAGAAACAGTATAGGTAGTGAAGCCTTTGTGACCGATGAGATCATTACCAGCCATGCCGGTGTCAGAGTCAGGATCGGTAACACCGATGCGGAAGGGCGGTTAGTGTTAGCGGATCTCTTGTCCCATCTCAGAATTAAGGCTGAAAAAGCGATAAAACCTGAACTCTTTTCTGTCGCCACGCTTACTGGCCACGTAGTCCGCTGTTACGGCGGTTATACCGCTACGGTCGAGAATGCTGTTGCTAAGCAAGCTGGCATAGCTGCGAGCATCGCAAAGGAAGGCTTGGCTTGGGGAGAACCTATCGAGCAATCGGTATTGCGTCGAGAAGACTTTGCTAAGATTGTCGACCCATCTGGCGCCGCAGATATTCTCTCTTCGAATAATGCCCCCTCTTCAGTTACCGCGAGAGGACATCAATATCCAGCAGCGTTTCTTCTGCAAGCCTCTGGTTTAAGTCTCAATGGAAGTGGAGCAACAATGCCGCTTGCCTACACCCATATCGATATAGCGGGTAGCGCGACTGAGGGGCATCCACAATACGGAAAACCGACAGCTGCACCTTTGGTGGGTCTGTATAGGCATATCATTCGAGGGTAAAGTTATCGTATAACGGCAAGTGATACCTTGAGTGTCACTTGCCAGTATAAGTTCAACAGGGCTCGTGTCATTTCCTCATTGCTATAGCTGCACCTGTTTTTCATCATTTACCTGAAACTTTTTTGTAACTTACAT
>SDWK01000852.1 GCA_004195335.1 Shewanella sp. | reverse complement strand
ATATCTGGCTGGACGCAAGTATCCCAATTAATTTAGCAAAGGTGAGGTCTGACTGGTTGTATAAAAATATAAGGTTGGACCACTTAAAATGGCGTCATATTTTGGCGGCGGGTGAAGGGAATATCGACTTTTTGGAGATGTCGGCTCTTCAGATCGTATCTTTCTTGTTTCCTGGCATCCCTAGTATGGAAAGACTCTTGGCTTATCGGGACTGGATTGAGCAGGCAGTGATTCAACCGTATGAAAGCTCGAATATAAAGGTGATCGATCGGGGGGTTGAGATTTTGAAACAACAACTGACGAGCTTAATAAATGAAATTACCAAAAGCCAACATTGAGCCTTGGGGAAAGAGATACCTGTTCTCTCTGCCAGAGGCGTTGAGTTCAAGGTTTGATGAGAACGACGAATTCGTCAAACAATGCAACCTATCTCTAGATTACTATATGCAGATTGGCGGCCTACCCGAGGTTTCACGAAGTTGTATATATAATGCCGTGCGTGAGGTGTTCAAAACTGGCGAATCTGTACAGATTACAGCTCGTGAAGAAGAGCAGATTACAGTTTCATTGGTGGAGGACCATATAGAAATAAAATGCGACCAACAGAATACGGAGAGGAAACCTCAGGTTATACCTTCTTTTATGTTTCTGCATCCTGATTGTGCGGTTCGTATTCTTGCCCTAGACAATCTACTCGAACAGATCGGGCCCACTCTTCCAGATTATGAACTCTGGAGGACGCGTCTTGAAAATGATGCGCTCAGTGACAGTGAACTGAGTACTTATTTTGACGAACTTTCTTCTTCACAGCCGGCTGTGATGGATACTGTATTGAGGCATCTTCAACACGGTCTGCGCGATCCGTCGTACTTGGTTCCTTTCGACATCGCCTACTACGAGCGACTCTGCGGAAAGGCCCCAGGGAATCTTGGGAAACAAGATTTTATATCAAAAGAACTGCTCCCTTATTTCAGCGATCTTTTGAAAATGAATCTTAAAAAAGGGTTGGCACTTATTCTCCCATCAGGGATTCACTCAAGTGTCATGGTTCGTCCTCTGTTGACGAACATTTCCGATGATATTTTATGGGATGCGATCGAAGGTCTTTGTGAGTTGTCCGATCCAATTTCCTTGTTGAGCATTTTTGATCTTTCTCTTGAGCGGGCAACACGCGATGAACGTTTCAGGGGCTTGGCAGTTTCTCTTTTAAACAGGATGTTTGCCGACAAATTACCCCGGACAGACAACTTAGATATTTATTCCTTATTCCCCATTCTGTTAGATTTTGTGCAAACACAATTACGCCTAGTCCCTGGTATGTCAGATCAACCAGATTATTGGAGGCGGCTATGCGCTTGGAGCCATTGTGGACAGCTAATTAGGCTTTTGGACGGTTGGAAAATCGAGTTAGACTTTTGGCGAACATGGTTGCAGGATTCAGTAGATATGAAACACAGAATCATCCCTTTTATTGATGGAGTAGAAAGTCCATTCTCTTGGGGATTGATGGCGACGCGTCTGCATCTACCGTCCTTTGTCGCGGGACAGATAGAGTCATTACTCCCGTCCCATCGTGAAAAAAATATCAGTTCTATTGACCTCAGAACTAAGTTACAGGGCAAATCCAGAAACTTATTGGCTTCGGGGCATGGTCTATTCGCAATGTTCCCTGGTCCCCTTGAGCTAGATGTTGATGTGCATGCTTTAAAGCACAGGCAGAAACTTACTGAAGAGATGGTAGACTTGGGCGAAAAATTGTCTACGCAAGTAGATGGAAAGTTCAATACGTACATATTATCGCACCTTTCTATTGTAGGTCTTGCCCTTCCGATACCGTCCGAACCATTAGATAAAATCGTTTCTTTTTTAAGTCAAAGATCCCTTCCTCAAGAAGACAAGGAGTTCGGTGAGTTTAGTGGAAAACTATGCGAAATTGCTATATTGGCCGCAATTTGTCGTAATCGTGCCTTAGCGGAGGCCGTTCTGAGCAAGTGCCTGGAAGCTTCTAGCGGAAAACTTAAAGCTGACGAGGTTTGGTATTTGTTGTTGGCAGGGCTGGCAGCCAGTGGATATTTGAAAGATCAGTCGGAGGCGTATTTAAGATTTGGATCTTATCTGAAAGATTTTGTGTTTATGCTACAGAGCAGAAGAGAAGTGGCAGAGGTTGGTATATTTGTTGAAATCTTGAAAAACCTTCTGCCTTTGGAAATGTGGTATTTTTCAGAAGCGGAAGCATTGATATGCTGTGTTGAATAAATTATGGAAGCATACTGCTAATGCACTGTTTTAGAGATGATATTGGGGGTACCTATGGGGGTATGTTCTCTTTGGCCATTATGGATTTCATTTAAATATTAGCTACTTACCTTTATGGTTGTGTGGACGCCACCTCCACCATTAAGCAAAAAGGCGATCCCAATAGGGGTCGCCCTTTTTGTGTGGAGGTGGCGGGAATCGAAGCGCAGTGAGCGCTGACTAAATGTCAGATGAGCAGCCAAGGATGGCTG
>SDWK01000847.1 GCA_004195335.1 Shewanella sp. | reverse complement strand
GTTTCTGAATTGCTGTGATACCATATATTGGTGGTCTTACGACGAAGATAAATTGGAGACTTCTGGCATAAGTCTTTAGACGCCAGTTGTGCTACCTCCAACTTATCGGCAATAATTGTACGTCCCAAAAGGTTGTGATGTTCGTGTTATCTGTAGTTTGGCTGAACTGGGAATAATCTCCATATATCTGTAGTTCACCGCTTATCAAGAGAACTTATAATCCCCATCACAATGTTAAAAAATGGGCCTGCCTGGGGCGAACTCCATAAAAATAACTAATTTCGTGAGCCTTACGAGAAAACTCGTTAATTCAATGTTAAGTACAAAAAGTGGAAAAATTATAAGTGGACCGGGAAATGGGCATTTGATTGATTTTATTGACTTATCAGATGGTTGTGGTAGGCTTTCGCAAATCCGCCCGATTTACGAACAAATGCTGAAATAGCGTCAAATGTTGCTATTTGTGTAAAAAAGCAGATTTACACTTAATATATAATGTTATGCCGCCAGATGTCGATGATTAGTAGGTGGGAAATAATTTTCAGTATTGGGCTAATCACTCTAAATACTTAGGAGGCATCATGAATAAATTTCTATTTTCGCTACTTTTGACGCTGCTGATTGCATTTCCTAAATATGCACAGGCAGGCAATGTTGTGCATGACCCTGAATTCGTGAGGATGCAAAAGGAATTCTCAAGACAATGGGATGCCGATAACAAACGTGTACGCAGTGAGCTGGCCACGTTGCAAAAAAGGTTCGGAAAAAAACCCAATATAGTTTTTATCCTTGCTGACGACGTTGGTTATACTGAATTAGGAAGCTATGGTGGCGGCAAGTTACGCGGTGCTCCGACGCCTAATCTTGACAAGATAGCCCGACAAGGCATCCGTTTCCTGAACTTTTATTCCGAAGTTGAATGCTCACCATCTCGTGCGGCCTTTATGACTGGGCGTCACCCGATTCGCAATGGCGTCTACAATATCACGCTGCCGGGGCAAGTAGGCGGAGGTCTTCACCCAGACGAAGTAACTATCGCTGAAGTCCTCTCAAATGTCGGCTATTACACAGGACACTTTGGCAAGTGGCATATCGGAGGTGAAGAAGGAGAGTATCCCACCGATCAAGGTTTTGATGAGGCGGAGTGGTCAGAAGGAAACCCCCCTTGGTGGGTCAATAATAAAAACGCAAAGGCTACTGATGATATCGGCGGCTTCACTAATCGGGTATTGTTGAACTCACCGGGTCCTGAAAATTTTCCCTATGACACGGGTGGAGTGATGCGTGCTAAGAAAGGTGAGAAGCCTAAAATCGTTTACGAGTATTCGATGGAAAAGTACAACACGTATGACTCAGAGGTAGCCGATAGAGTTATCGACTTTATTCAAAGAAGAGCCAAAACTAACCAGCCATTCTTTGTTAATTATTGGGGTAAGGGGAATCACTTTTGGGGGGCTCACCCGGATTTTAGAGATACACCAGCTCAAACGAATACTTCCGCACAGATGGTAGAGCATGATTACAATACAGGAAGAGTAATAAAAACATTGAAAGACTTGGGCATTGCAGAAAATACGCTGGTTATTTGGGCTTCTGACAATGGGCCAATGTATACCGCTCACCCACATGGAGGCTATTCGTTGTTACCTGGCGGTAAGGGCGAAACAAAAGAGGGAGGTATCCATGTGCCAGCTATCGTGTGGTGGCCCGGCATGATTGAAGCCGATCAAGATCCGCTCGATATTGTTCAGATTACAGATTTATTTACCACTATAGCAAGCATAGCTGGTGCTATGGATAGGATTCCTACAGATCGTGTGATTGATGGTGTTGATCAATCCGGACTGTTTCTGTTGGGTGAAGGGAAAGGCCGCCGAGACTACGTATTTCACTACAACAGAAAAGACTTGGAAGCGGTAAGAAAAGATCAAATTAAATTGAATCTTAAACCAACAAATCCAGGCTTTCATTTTTATGAAGTTTACAATTTGTATCATGATCCTGCAGAGCGTTTTCCAAATGAGTTACAAAATGGGCTGTGGGCTGGTCCTGGAATTACGAAAATGATTCAAGAGCACATGCTACAGGTGCAGAAATATCCGCATCGAGAACCAAAAAGCTATTATCGAGACTTTGATCGTTCATTTGATCCGGAGCGAACCCCCGTCTATCAGCCGAAAAAAAGAGTTCATTGGGAGTAAAGAGGCCTAATGCGCTGCAGCCAACGCTTTGACCGCTCCCTCCGTCGATCTCAAGCGCGGCTGAGCTTAAACGTTCCCGGCATATCCGGTAGTTGAAAACCTTGTGATATCAAACACATCAACGGCGTAGGGAGTTTCTGAATTGCTGAGATACCATATATTGTGGCACTTGCAATTGAGGTAAATTGGAGACTTCTGGCATAAGTCTTTTATGGCCTGTGACGATATCTCCAATCGCAACTCAGCCTAAATTGCAGATATCAACTATAAAAACCAAATATCTTGCATCCTCATATTTTCCAAATAC
>SDWK01000590.1 GCA_004195335.1 Shewanella sp. | reverse complement strand
GAGGCCCAGACAATTGCCCCATAACACTCGAGAACTGTTTCACAACTTTGTAAATGCCAGCTGAGGCCGGACTCGCCAAGATACCCACAAGCAAAGTATCTATTTCAGTCGTTCCTAAACGCACTGAACTGTGAAAATTGGTCGTCAATACAAACTTCAAGAAAGGCTTATTTTCAGAGCAAAATTTACGTGTATCTGCCGCAAGAAAACCTTTTACATTTTGTTTAATAAGTTCATTTCGTCCGAAGACTAACAACAAAAGATTACCAATTATACTAGCTAACCCCCACGCTAGCAAAAACCCCCAAACGCTCGTTCCAGCAATAAATGCAAAAAAAACGAGAATCAGCTTAATAAATGCAGAAACAACCTGATGAATAGCGCAAAGCTTGAACCGGTCAAACAATCTCAAAATAGCAGTCGGGGTACCAGATAAATTAAACAAGATCACAAAGCTATATAAGGACACCATATGAACAAGTTCAGTGTCCCACGCTAACCATCCCCCCAAAAAGTAGGCGCCAAAAACCGCTAAGAAGGTAGCAATAAGAGCACTTCCAGCATCCAACAGATAGCCAAACTTAAGCAACACAACAAAACCAACTCTATCATCAAAGTCTAAATATTTTGCACCGAATTTGATCAAAGCCTGCCATGATTGAAAATTAACCAGTTTGTCAACAATAAGGACATAGGAATTAACTAGGACCAAAACCCCAAAGCTGTCAGGGCCCAAGGCCCTCGCACTAAGAGCAAAAGAAATCAGTCCGACTATGGAGGCTAAAAGATTACCTCCTAAAAGAACAGAGGCATTTTTCAGTAAGCGCGCTAGGAGTTTATCGCGAAACCAACGCTTTGAAGCATCTCGCCTGCACTCAAAGACCATAACCCTCCCTTATACAGCATCTCCACTAGCCTTGGGACCACTACGGAATATTGTAAGGTTGCTAACCTACTCAGCAACATACCCAACTCAATCCACAACCTTCAACTAAAAGCAGATGCTTTAAAAACTAAGGTGTAGAAATATGAGTGTGCTTATACTTTTGTGTCAGGGATCTTACAACTTTCAATATACCAAGGCATGGCCTTATCAATACCGTCATATATCCGGTACTGCGGGACATATTCAAGCAACCGGCGGACTTTGCTGATATCCGCCTGCGAATGACGCACATCACCGGAGCGGAAGTCGCGATAAGTCGGTTCGCGACTGAATTTGACCCCATTGCCAATGAGCGCACTTTTCAGTGCATCAAACAGGGTATTGAGGGTAGTGCGATCTCCCACGGCTACGTTAAATACCTGATTTTTCGCTGCATCACCCGCTGTCGCCGCCAGCAAATTGGCCTGTACAGCATTTTCAACAAAACAGAAGTCGCGACTGGTTTCACCATCGCCATTGATGAGCACCTCATCACCTTTTATCATCGCCGCCGTCCATTTGGGTATTACCGCCGCATATGCTCCATCTGGATCCTGTCGCTTACCAAACACGTTGAAATAACGCAGACCAATGGTATTAAAGTCGTAGTTCCGAGCAAACACACTGGCGTAGAGTTCGTTCACATATTTAGTGACGGCATAAGGAGACAGGGGATTGCCGATATTTTCCTCTACCTTCGGCAGGTCCGGATGGTCACCATAAGTTGAACTGGATGCGGCGTAAGTAAAACTTTTCACTTCAGCATCACGGGCCGCCACCAGCATATTCAGAAAACCGCTGATGTTGGTAGCGTTGCTGGTAATGGGATCATTAATGGAACGAGGCACGGAACCGAGCGCCGCCTGGTGTAATACGTAATCGACCCCCCCACAAACCTGATGACAGATTTCAAGATCGCAAATATCACCTTCAATAAAGGCAAACCGATTCCACTGTTCAGCACTCACCAAACCTTGCACTTCGTCCAAATTACGCTGATAACCAGTGACAAAATTGTCGAGGCCAATCACCGTTTGATCAAGATGCAACAATGCTTCCAGAAGGTTAGAACCGATAAACCCGGCACAGCCAGTAACAAGCCAAGTTTTAGGGCTACGTTTAAGGGTATCTTGGAGTTTTTTAAATGAAATAGGCATGAACTATGTCTTTCATAAAAAATAAATCTTTTAGGTGATGTAAACAAAAGCGGACACACGAAGATAAAGCTTGGATCATTGGCTCTTGCTTTTAGACCTTATAAAACTCTCGATACCACTCAACAAACCGCCCTACCCCATCCTCGATAGAAGTCGCAGGTTTGAAACCAACATCAGCTATAAGATCGTCCACGTCGGCGTATGTGGCAGGAACGTCTCCAGGCTGTATGGGCAGCATGTTCTTCTGCGCCTTTTTACCCAACGCCTCTTCAATGGTAGATATCAGGTGCATCAGCTCAACGGGGCTGTTGTTTCCGATATTGTAGATCCGGTAGGGGGCCGCACTGGTCCCTGGATCGGGGCTATCTCCACTCCATTCGGGGTTGGATGAGGCGCAGGCCGGTGGTTGGCATATTATAGAGATGGCTGTAGGTGTGAGCCATCAGCTCGTTGGCTTTCTTGGAGGCGGCGTAAAGGGAAACAGGATGATCCACATTGTGGTGGATGGAGAAGGGCATATTGGTGTTGGCACCATAGACGGAGGAAGAGGAAGCATAGACAAGGTGCTTAACACCGTTGTGGCGGCAGCCCTCGAGGATGTTCATGAACCCTACCAGGTTGCTGTCGACATAGGCGTGGGGGTTTTCCAGAGAGTAGCGCACCCCCGCCTGGGCGGCGAGATTGACCACCTTGTCGAACTTCTCATCGACGAAAAATCGCTCGATTTCCTGGCGATCGGCAAGCTCCATGCGAACGAAACGAAACCCCTCCTGCCCCTGGAGCTGAGCAAGACGGGCTTCCTTAAGACTGACATCGTAGTAGTCATTGAGGTTATCGAGCCCAACGACCTTATCCCCTCTTGCAAGCAGGCGTCTTGAAAGGTGAGAACCGATAAAACCGGCGGCTCCGGTGACCAGAATTTTGGAAGGCTTGTGTTTCATTCCGTGGCCCCTTTAAAGTTGAAACGTATTTAGACATAAAACAATACGACAATACCTACAATCGGGCATCCACCAGATGGTCGGGGAGCGTCCCCTTGAGATCGTAGATCACGGCACCATTCATCTTCGTCATTTCCAACTCCAACTCGATAAACTCCTTGTGGGCGACGGCCAGCAGGGTTGCCTGGTAATCATCCAGAGC
>SDWK01000223.1 GCA_004195335.1 Shewanella sp. | reverse complement strand
TAAAAATCGACAAAGTGGCCTGCAGGTTAATAGTAGTGGGATTGTCAGTAAGGTATTAAGCGATGACAACGAGGGCAGTCGTCATCAGCGCTTTATTCTGCGTTTATCCAATGGGCAAACCCTGTTGATTGCCCATAATATCGACTTGGCGCCGCGGATAGCGGGCATAGGCGTGGGTGATAATGTGGCATTTTATGGTCAGTATGAGTTCAATAACAAGGGGGGCGTTGTGCACTGGACTCATCATGATCCTCAAGGGATACACCCCGGTGGCTGGTTAAAACACCAGGGGCAAACCTATCAATAACGGCAATTTGTTTATCTGATCTATTTTGATTTAGCGGCTAATCTAGCTGCTTTTTTTATCTGCTCGATTCACGCGCTGCGAGATATATACCCCACTGATGATCAACACTACACCCAGCAATTGGGCCAGTGACGACGTCAGTGACTGCTCACTGATGTCGAATATAACCCCGGTTATCATCTGACCGCTAATAACAAATAGGGCGGCCTTGAGTGCACCTATACAAGTGAGAATGTGGCTGTTAACCGTCACATAAAGCGCGCCGATCACGCCGCCTAAATACACCGGCCATGGGGCTAATTCTCCAGCCTGCTTTGTGACCGATAACAAATCTTGCAGATCCCAGACTGAAAACATGACAGCACCGATAATGATAAGTGTCAGCACTAAGACCCCAATCAGATGGTTGTAAAATGAGGCATTGAAGGGGCCTTTTACCTGACTGAGCCGACCGTTTATTCCACGACACAAGCCAATCATGATCCCGTTAAACAGGGCTAAAATGATGTAGCCAATCATGATGCACTCCTGAAGAAGATAATTAATCCACTGCCGGCAAGAATAGGTAAAATGGAGACTAAACGATTAATAGTGATGGCCTGTTTTGGTACGCCGAAGAGTCTGAAATGATCGCAGACCAGGCCAAAGATCACCTGCCCGATGAGTCCAAGTACCAAGGTGCCCGATAACCCTAGTTCGCTGTTGACTGTAATGGCCGCAAACACCACGACTAACGCCCCCGGAAGCCCGCCGAAGTAGCTCCATAGCGGTGCGGATTTTTGTGCGTTTAATTTCCTATTTGAGTCCTGATTGACCTTGCCTGACTTTGCCAGCAGAGCAAGCAACAGTAGGGCAACTAGCGTCCCGATGCCGTGTGCTAACCAAGAAGCAAATACCGGCGTGGTAAATGAAGCTAATGAGCTGTTCAATTTGATCATGATTGCGAGTAATGCGCCGCCGAACAGGGCAAGTAACACATTAACATTGGGTATCGTCATGGGGAAAACCACCATCGAGTTTAAGATGAGGGGACTGTATATTGTTTGCATTTGCGTGATAATATCCAATTTATAAAATCATAGTTGAGTAAAAGTTGACAGTATGGTGTGTTTCTCTGCAATCCCCGTGTTTGTTGCCGTGGTCGAGTGTGGCAGTTTTTCTCAGGCTGGCGAAAAGCTGGGGGTAACTAAATCGGCGGTCAGTAAGCGTATCAGTCAGCTCGAAGCTAAGCTTGGTGTGCAGCTTTTACAGCGCACGACCAGGCGTTTGAGTCTCACCGAGGCGGGTGAGCGATATTTCGATTATGCGCGTAATGCCTTAATGATTGCCAACGAGGGCGAAGATGCCATTTCTCAGCTGCAAGATCAGCCACAGGGGACAATAAGAGTCAATGCGCCCATGGCTTTTGGTCGTTTACACATAGCGCCTATGATGCCTAAATTTCTGTTCGATAATCCACAGATCAAGGTCGACATGATGATGGATGACAGGGTCGTTGATTTAGTCTCCGGTAGTTTCGATATCGCCATTCGGATCGGGAAATTGCCCGATTCCAGTCTCATTGCCAGACGCCTCGCCCCTTGTCATAGTGTGTTATGTGCCTCACCTCAATATCTTGAAAAGTTTGGTGTACCAGATACACCAAAAGATCTTATTCACCATAATTGTCTCTCTTATTCTTACTTTCAGGCTGGCACCGAGTGGCGGTTCACTGGCCCCGATGGTCTCGTGAGCGTGGTACCGAAAGGCAACTACCGGGTCAATAATAGCGAGGCTCTGCTGGAAGGCTTATTGGCTGGCTTGGGGATCGCTCAGATGCCGACTTTCATCGTCGGCCCAGCCTTGGCAAGCGGAGAGCTTGTCTCCCTTCTTCCCGACTATGTCCTGCCTCAGCACGCCATCTACGCCATGCTCCCAGAGCGTAAACACTTACCTGCAAAAATTCGGGTATTTCTCGAATACCTTCATAGGCGTTTCGGTGAAACAACCCCCTATTGGGATAGCTTACAAGACGATGAAGCCAAGTTGACTTGATTGAGCCCTGAGCGCCAGTTGATCAAGCTGAGTAAGCTGGTGGTTCCTGCAGCGTATATCAATACCAGCCCCAGGTTTTGTATCAGTCCTGCCAGCGCGAGTCCGGCCCCCAACATCAGGTAATAGGCCAGGCCGAACAGGGCGCCGGCGCTTCCCGCCATCTGCTTATAATCGACCAGCGCCCGACTGAGGATATTGGGAATGGCGATACCAAAGGCCAGTACCACACACCCCATGGGCAGCAAGAAAACCAGGCTCGATTGCAAAAGCCAGACACCAACACCGCCACATAGAGCAAGTATCGATGCCAGATTAATAAGTGTCGTCGATTGCCAACCTCTCGACAGCAGCAGCTTGTTAGTCAGGCTACCCAGAAGTGATCCCAATGCCAGAGCGATGCCGCTATAGCCAAACTCCAGTGAGCTCATGTTAAAGCTTGCGAAGATAAACGGTGCAAGTGAGTAATAGCTAAATAACATCAAGTTAAACAAGGCTACGAGCGCGGCACTATGCCATATACTCGAGTCACGAAGCATGCGTTTAACCAACGGCCATAACTCGACTGTTGTAACTGTTTCAGGCCGTGTCTCGGGTAAAATCCATACGCTCACTAGCCATAGGGTGATGGCTAATAGCAGCAAGAGTCCAAAGACACCGATATGACCCAGACTTTGGGCAATAATGCCACCTGCCATTAAGCCTATGACAGGGCTGATTGAGATCCCCATTCCCATCACAGAAAATACCTTGCCAAGCTCAGGGCCTTCGAAGCTGTCGCGCAACATGGTTTGAGTGACAATTGAGCCTACGGCGGCGCCAAATGCCGAGATAATTCTGGCCAACAACAAGGTTTCGAAGTTTCCGGCCAGTAGCGCAATTAATGCGCCGATACCATAGGTGACTAATCCATAAATCATCGATTTTTTACGGCCTAAGGTGTCACAGAGTCGTCCCCAGACCACCACACCTAGCGCAAAGGCGATAAAGTAGACCGAAAGCGTTTGGGACGCGGTTTCAAAGCTAACCCCAAATGCCTGTGAAATATGGGGAAGTGATGGACTATAGATGGTTTCTACGACTTGAGGAAACATCAGCAGGGTTACCATTAGCCAAATTTGGGGGGGATTTTTCATCGGTTCATACTCTTTAATACGGCTTCAATGGCGGCAAGTATAGTGATGTCACCGATGTCCGGTTATAATAATAAGAACAGAAAACATCAAAAAAGAGACAGATGGCGTTTATCAATCAAGAGAACCGCTTCGATGTCGATACCTTGGATGCTCAGGTGGTCGGTATTGCGGCCGATGTGGGCAGGCACGATTCGGGGATGCACTGGCATGGAAAGGCGCAGCTGTTGTATGCATCGGTTGGCTGCATGAACATCACCTTAGATAACACTCAGTGTATATTGCCCCCGACTAAGGCGGCATGGATCCCTGCGGGTGTCCAACACTGTGTTCAAATGCGCAATGTCGTGTCCTATCGCTCTGTCTATTTCGATACTCGTGCATTCCCGGGTTTACCACTAGGGGTGAAGATCATCTCGGTAAATACCTTGCTGCAGGCATTAATCGAAAGGATGGCGATGTGGGAGTGGGATAAGCCAAGTGAGGAACAAGCCGCGGTCACGACTCTGTTTATCGAAGAGTTGGGAGTCGCGCCCCAAGAGTCTCTGTTATTACCTCTGCCAAGAGATCCGCGATTAAAGTCGTGGTTATCTGCACTGCAATCTGGGGATGAGTTACCTTTAGCCCTGAAAACGATGGCGAAGGGGATTGGTGCGAGTGAGAAGACGATATCCCGAATTTTCAGTAAGCAGACTGGTATGCCTTATCAGGCGTGGCGGCAGCAATGGCGATTGCATGGCGCTATCGAGCGATTAGCATTGGGAAGCTCGGTGTCAGAGGTGGCCTTCTCGTTAGGCTTTTCCAGCGATAGCGCCTTTATCAGTTTCTTTAAGCAGCATCTGGGTAATACACCTAGCCAGTATATAAAAGCAAAAGCAGCCGATTACCCCCTTGGATTATGCAACGTTAGATGAATGATACTAGCCCGTATCCGTATTCAAAAAAGCCCGATATTCAATGTGAATATCGGGCACTCTTTTTAAAGCTTATTTTAGACGTTTTGCCCAGACGTTTAGCTCAGATGTGTAGCCCAGCTTTGGGTTAAGTTCTCGCTTACAGACCGCCAAACTTACCGTTGTTATTCTTCCACTCTTGAATCGGCGCTATGGTTTCAATGACATCCCAATGTTCGGCGACTTTGCCATTTTCGATACGAAACAGGTCGTAAAATGAGGTCTCTGCACCGCCGAGAGTTCCCTCGCTGATACTTAATACGAAGTTACCTTGGCCGAGGATTTTATAATTTTTGGTATAGATCATCTCTATCCCTTGTTGAGCCATGGCTTCGAGCGCTGCGCCCAGACCCGATATACCATCACCGATTTGAGGGTTATGTTGCAGGTAGTTGTCGCCATCGAAGTAGTTGGCCAGTTTATCGAACTCACCTTTTACGAGTATGGTATCGACAAAATCGGTTACCAAGGCTTTATTTTCTGCCGTTTTATCTAAGTCTGTTACCGTGGTTGAACCATCGGTTTGGCTATGGCCGCTCGGGTTTAACTGCTCGGCCTTAATAATCAGGTTATCCCAATGTTCGACAATCACGCCGTCTTGGAAACGGAACAGGTCGAAGCCAACCTTAGGGCCGAAGAAGTTATAATCGGTATGGGTAAAAACGAACTCGCCATCTTCAAATGCACGGACCACATCGACCCTGGCACTGCCTTCCGGTAACGCTTGTAATACGGCACCAAATCCTGCCAAACCATCACCGACAGAGAGGTTATGTTGGGTGTATTCGAGTGGGTTGATATATGAGATTGCCTGCTCATCGCCGGTTTCTATGCTGCTGAGTACGGCAACGGCCTTGTCTTTATTAGATAGCGTCATATTTTCCTCTTTTGAACTTGAGTCATCGTTACATGCCGTTAGTGAAACTAACGCCATTACCAGTGCGCTTGCTATGGTCTTTTTCATCTTATTCCCTCATCTCTATATCTATTATTTTTGATGGGATAAGCTTAAACCTCTGCTCAAAATAGCTGCAGGTTAATCGCGGCGAATAAATGGTGAATATCGAACCATTGTGCTCATCCGCTTCCAAATACCTGTTTTTGGTTTGTTTAATATGATGTTTGAGTGGTTTGCTACGCGAATTATATAACGATATTGATGACTCAATTAAACTTGAGTGAGAAGGGGAGTAGTACCCTAGCTTGGTTTTAATCTTGCAGCTTGGTCTTCATCTCGCATGGTTTTAATCTCGCATCAGTCATATGCTTGGGTATAATGACCCTACGGGCCAATTCAATGTTATCCACTAATTTATTTACTATGCAGTTAAAACCACTTTCGAAAGGTCGCTTTCATACACTCTGGGAGCAAGAACACGGCGAGATTGAGCAGATCATGCTCGATTGCATCAGTGAAACTAAAGTGGTGCCGGCTCATCAAAAACTGATGCAACAGGGACAGAAGGTGAGCTCACTTATCTTAGTGAAACAGGGTCGAGTTTCTTTAGGATACAGTGCCCGCAATGGTCGAAGCTTTCAACTCGGTACCATGGATTGCGATTCACAGCTCTTTGGTGAGATGGAGTTTTTTAGTGACTACCAGTGTCAGCTCGACATTATTGCCGAAGAGAGTGTCGAAATTGAGGTGATTTGTGGCGATAAACTGCAACTGGCATTAACGAATAAACCCATGTTTGCGCTTTTCTTTGCCAGTGCCATTGCTATCGATTATCAAGACACCATAGATATCCTGACTCGCCGCATGTTATATCCTATCGCCTACAACATCGCTTATGATCTGTATCATCAACATCTTAACGATCAACCTGTCGACGGCTTTACTAAGTGTTATCTTGAGGCTGAGCGGTTTGCGACTACCGATCGCGTGTATCGTCGCTCGGTAAAGAAACTGGAGGAGTTGGGGCTGATCCAAAGGGATAAGGAGGAGGGCATTGTTATCTGTGACTTCGAGGGGCTAAAAGCTTACATCGAATAACGTAATGCTTTATTTGTATCTATCTAAGGATGAAAGCCCCACAAGCTTCAGGTAAAACTTGCAGGGCTTATATCGTATTTAAACTTAAGCCATTTTAGGTAAGGACAAGCTGCGCGACTTCTCACTATCTTGACGGGCTTTCATCATTAACAAACTCAGCCGTTTAGCACGTCTCATCCTAACTTTTTGGACTCTTGCTTTAACTCTAATAGTTCTCTTGTTTCGCATGTCAGTTCAGTTACCCAAGCAGTCATTGTTCAAGATTCCAGTTGCGGTAATTATACCGATTAAAAAAGGTATTTCATCAATAACAGTTAAGCCGTGGCTAATTTATTTTCTGCTGTTTGACGGCGAGAGATGACCAACATACCCAAGATCATGGCGTAGATAACCGGGATTGCATACATCACGGTCTGCAGGCCAATAATGGTCTCGAACATGGAACTTATTGCCGGACTGAACATGGCGCCCGCACTGCCACTGATTAAAATGAAGGAGACATTTTTACTGCTGGCCTGTTTCACGAAGGAGACACCATAGGCGATGAAAGAGTTATAGAGTGCCGCACAGGCAAAACCGTAGCCATAAGTGAGGTACGACATCCATTCAAGTTTATCTGTGGTGACTATCAAGCTGGTGATGATTAAGGCCAGGGTCATCATTCCCATTAAGAAGGACTGAATTTTCACGCGCGATACAATCGCAGTGGATATTAGTGCGCCGACTAAAGCCGCCGACCAATACTGTGTGATGATGTTGCCCGCTTCTTCAAAGGGAATATCGAACTTCTCTTTGACAAACATCGGCGCCCAGGTCAGGAAGGTATAGAGTGCCAACATGCCAAGAAACAGGCCGAGACCCGCACTGATTATTGAGAAGTTCCATTCAGATTTTTCCTCGTTACTCTCACCCGAATCCTTATCAACAGGGCTTTCACATCGGTCGAAATTCGTCATCAAGGCCATCATTGCCGTACCCAAAGCCACTAAACCGACGGCCAGATAGCTGTAGCTCCATGACAGTGCATTGCTCAGTGCGTACGTGGTGATAAGCGGAAAGACCACTCCGGCGACATTGAAGGTTGCATCTTGTACCACCAGCATGGTGCTCTGGATCTTATCTTTCCACACAGAGACCACAATCGTGCCCGCAATACACAGACCCACACCGCCACAGAGGCCGATAATCGTCATGGCAATCATCACCACACTGAGTGATGAGGTGAAATGTAGCGCCGCCGCACTCAGTGCAATACTTATGTAACTGAGCAAGGTCATGCGCTTAACGCCAATCTTTTCAATTAAGAAAAAGGCGGCGATGGTACCGGCTAATGCGCCACCGTTTAATAGTGAGAAAATCGAGGCTACCTCGTTGACGTTGGCGGCAAACTTCTCGGCTATGGGCTCAATCAACATGCCAAACTGAGTCGCAAAACCCGCCATGATAAAGTTGGCGAGAAAGCTCAACAGGGTGAGTGATATTTTATTTTTCATCATCGTTCCTAAGTGTCTTTTTAAAGGCTCGCAGTTGATCCATTATTTGTTTTTTTATTGGCGAGTCTTAAACTGCCATTAATGATATCGGTGTACTGCGAGCGTGAGCTGTTAAGGCGCGCCTTTTATTAGCTACATGCTGTCTCTAAAGCCAACTCTATCATTTGGTTAAATGACAGTTGACGCTCTGTAGCAGAGGTTTCTTCGCCAGTTAAGCAGTGATCCGAAACCGTAAGAATCGCTAACGATTCGATGCCCTGTTGATGAGCCAGACCATAAAGTCCCGCCACCTCCATATCTATGCCCAGTACTCCGAAACGTTCCAGTGCCGGGATCATATCTTCATCGGGGTCGTAATACATATCGCCACTGAAGATGTTGCCCACTTTGACGCTGATCTGTTTTTCAACTGCTGAGCTATAGGCTTTATGCAGTAAGTCGAAGCTGGCCGAGGTCGCCATTTGGTAGCCGCTGCTGCGCTTTGCATTGGTGGGAGAGTCTGTTCCTGCCGCTTGTGCCAAGATCACATCGTGTAGCTTCACATCCTTTTGCGTCGCGCCGAGGCTGCCGACACGTATGATGCGCTTCACACCGAAGTCATTGATCAGTTCATGGGCGTACAGCACCATAGAGGGGATCCCCATACCATGGCCCATTACCGAGATACGCTGGCCCTTATAGAACCCTGTGTAGCCCAGCATATTACGAATATTGGTCACCTCGACTGCATCATCGAGGAAAGTCTCGGCGATATATTTGGCCCTGAGTGGGTCTCCAGGCATGATCATCGTCTCGGCAAAGTCGCCCATTTGGCCGTTAATGTGTGCAGTCATCGATATTCTCTCTCTTAGGTAATCTGGTATGAGTCATAAATTGACTCGATACTACGACCGACAGCGATAAGCTTATTAGGACAAAAGTCCGCAAGGGGGAATTAAAGTCAGATTATTTGAATCAAGGAAGCTTAGTGAGCAACGAAGTGGGCTAGTTAATAAGAAAAAGGAGCAACAGGAGCAGATGTATGACGATATTTCACCACTAACTACTTGTATTACTT
>SDWK01000219.1 GCA_004195335.1 Shewanella sp. | reverse complement strand
GTGTATGAAAGGGAAATAATGAAACCACAAAGAATTCGTAAAGCCGTTATCCCTGTCGCAGGACTGGGAACAAGGATGCTTCCGGCCACTAAAGCTATTCCAAAAGAGATGTTGCCGGTCGTCGATAAACCATTAATACAATATGTCGTTAATGAAGCCATTGCGGCCGGTATCAATGAAATTGTATTAGTGACTCATGCCAGTAAAAACCCGATTGAAAACCATTTCGATACCAGTTTCGAGCTCGAAGCTCAATTAGAAAGACGTGTTAAACGTCAACTATTAACCGAAGTTCAATCAATTTGTCCCAAAGGGGTCACGGTTATCAGCGTACGCCAATCTCAGGCTAAAGGCTTAGGACATGCCATTTTATGTGCTAAATCAGTGGTAGGCGATGAACCTTTTGCCGTGTTGCTGCCCGATGTGATCGTCGACGAAGCCAGTTGCAACCTCAATAAAGATAATCTGGCTGAGATGGTTAGACTGTTTGAAGACACAGATATCGGCCAAATAATGGTAGAAGGCGTGCCGGAAGATCAGGTTAACCAATATGGTATCGCAGACGTTAACGGGCAGGAGCTTCAACCCGGTGATTCCAAACCTCTGGTTCAGCTGGTAGAAAAGCCCAGTATAGATGAAGCACCCTCTAACCTTTCCGTTGTGGGACGCTATATCTTGCCTGCTGATATCTGGCCACTATTGGCTAAGACCCCCGCCGGAGCTGGCGATGAGATTCAGCTAACCGATGCCATCGCCATGATGATGGAGAAGAAGACGGTTAATGCTTACTACATGAAAGGTAAGAGCCACGACTGTGGTAATAAGCAAGGTTATATGCAGGCCTGCGTTGAGCACGCCCTGCGTCATAAAGAGATTGGAACTGATTTCAAAAATTACCTGAAAAATTTGGTAGAAGACTTCGATAAGGATATAAATTAATGACCATATTAGTTACTGGCGGCGCAGGATATATTGGAAGTCATACCGTGGTTGAACTTTTAAACTCTGGCCAGGAGGTGATCATCGTAGATAACCTGGTCAATTCGAGTATCGAAGCACTACACCGAGTCGAAGGTATCACAGGAAAAACAGTCACCTTTTATCAAGGTGACGTACTCAATAAACCGTTCTTACAGAAAATATTTACTGACCATGATATTCAATCCGTTATCCATTTTGCTGGCCTAAAAGCCGTCGGTGAATCCGTGGCTCAACCACTTAAATATTATGAAAACAATGTCACCGGAACCTTAGTGCTTTGTGAAGTTATGGCGGCGAATAACGTCAAAAACCTAGTATTTAGCTCTTCGGCTACCGTTTATGGTGATCCGGCCAGTTTACCTATCACTGAAGACTTCCCTACGGGCGCCACTAACCCCTACGGCCAATCTAAGCTCATGGTTGAACAGATATTACATGATCTCCATCATGCCGACCCCAGCTGGAATATCGCTCGGTTACGCTATTTTAACCCGGTAGGCGCTCATGTTAGTGGTCGCATCGGTGAAGATCCTAATGACATTCCCAATAACCTGATGCCTTTTATTGCTCAGGTGGCCGTGGGGAAAAGAGAAAAGTTGAGTGTGTTTGGTGGAGATTATCCCACTCATGATGGTACCGGCGTACGCGACTATATTCATGTTGTCGATTTAGCTGTTGGCCATTTGAGAGCCCTTGAAAAACTCAACACCCAACCAGGTTTGGTCACTTACAACTTAGGTACGGGTCAAGGATACAGTGTCCTCGATATGATCAAAGCCTTCGAAAAGGCCTGCGGTAAGCCGATTCCATATCAAATTGTTGAGCGCCGGCCCGGAGATATTGCCGCCTGTTATGCCGCGCCTCAAAAAGCCAAAACGGAACTCGGCTGGCAAGCGACTCATACGCTGGAAGATATGGCAAAAAGTAGCTGGAAATGGCAATCGACTAACCCAAATGGGTATTCTAGCTAAAAGAAGAGCTAGGTTTCGGGTTTAAAAAAGAAGGGGTTGGTATTGCAGTCGTTTGAAATTCACCATGTAGGAGCGGCTTTAGCCGCGAACACTTCAGGATTCAATGTACCAGCTCCTTCTTTAAAGAGATTAAGTCAATGAGCAACATCAACCAGAGTCGTCGCCGTCTTTTCAGTCGAAAAAAATCCACGGCCATCAGACCGCCTTGGAGCAAAACAGATATCGAATTTACCGATATCTGCACCCGTTGCGATAAATGTATTCAGGCCTGTGAAACCAAGATTATTGTCAAAGGAGACGGCGGTTTTCCTGAAGTTAACTTTAGCATCGATGAATGCACTTTTTGCCAAAAATGTGTCGAGGCGTGCCCTGAGCCATTATTTCGTGATACCAGTGAACAAGCCTGGCAACTCAAAGCTACTATCACTGAGACTTGCCTGGCCCATCAGGGAGTCTGGTGTCAGAGCTGTAAAGATGCGTGCGACCCACGCGCCATCAGTTTTATCCCCGCGGTAGGTAAAGCTCCTCAACCTCAGATAGATACCGATATGTGTAACGGTTGCGGCGCCTGTGTCGCCCCCTGCCCCAGTCATTCAATCGTATTAAGTAATACGTAATACCAAGCAATAAACAGAGCCAAAATAATGACATTGGAGTGCCAAATATTAGTGGTTTTTTTATTGTTAAATTAAGGTTAGTATCTGGACATCATAAAGTCAGTGATAGACCATTTTATTCGGAAGGGATATGTTCGGAAAAAAGAAAAAATCAGCACTCACCTTTGTCGCTCCAGGTACAAAATTATCTGGTGAAAGCCATTTCGCCGGAGAGGCGTTAATCGGTGGTGAGGTCTTCGGTAAGATAAGCTCAACCGATAAAGTAACGATCGAAGTCGATGGTTATGTAGAGGGAGAACTCAACTGCGCTGAATTAAAAGTTGCGGGGCACTTTAAAGGAAAACTAAAGTGCGGCAAGCTCAACATCACCAGTACAGGCACTGTCGAAGGTGAAATGGCCTGCGAGTCTATGGAGATCTTCGAAGGCGGACAATTTATCGGTATGCGGGTCAAAGAAGATATTGCACTACTCAACAGCTTTGACTCACCACTGGCTGAGATTGAAGGTACGTTGCAAACAGGCTAACCTCGGGCTTTATTCTGACTAACAAACTTGAACGTTAGTTGCTCTGACTTTAGAGAACAAATACAGTGAATAAAAACCAGTGAACAGGGATGTTCAAAGCAATCACTTAAACTATAACCCCAAAAAATGCACCTAAACTATTCACCCGAAAAATTATCTAAAACATACATCTATAACATTCACCTCAATCTAATCTGCTACCTGTCGAACTCGCAATAAATACTCCCTTAGTAAGCGAATAAACTCATCCGATGTTCTATCTAAACAATCGACCGGAATATAGATATGGTAGCCTAAGTTTTTACTGAGCATTTCACAGCGGTGACCAAACATAGCCAACACACCTCGATAACGCTCTTCATTTACAACTAAGGGAGTGAACTCAGAGTTCATATAGGACTCCAACTCTTCCAGGTTCTCATCTAAGGTGACTGCCGACATGAGTAAGGGCCGCTGCTCCGTAAGCAGTCCGGTCGCGAGTCTTCCGGGAATAATATCTAACACCGGATTGATCTGTTTGAGTTTGATTCCGATAAAGGGCAATTCAATCATATCGATGCCATCGACACCCTTTGGAATATCAAAACGCTGAACATTGTCCCAACCAATAAACAGACTCCCTCTACGATGATGATAAAAAAAACCCTCCTGATTCAGCTCTACACTCACCTCTGGTTCCATCAGTTTTGATATACCTAATACGACAGATAACACGCCGAGTGAAAAACAGAGCAGACCCGGAGCAAATAGCCCAGGAGAAGATAGGAATATTCCCAACCCTAGAATCAATCCCAGCACCCCAAAAAAAGTTAAGGTCAAAGCGTTTCGTTTAATCAGTGAATGGATCTGTATTACTTCAGTGTCCAAAATTCTTCCTAAATTAATGATATTGATGATCGACTATCCCGGCAGGGCTATTTCACCTTGATGTTTAATCTGAAACCAAACCTGGCCAACATATTCATGTATTGCTCTTTGAGATGACCACAAATTGTGTGCATCCAATTGCCACCAATAGCCTTGCCGGGTAATAAAATCCGTCGGCGCCGCTTGTGGCGTTAGGCCTATATTGGCAAAAATCGCCATAGCTCTGGGCATATGGCTGGCAGAAGTGACCAATCTAAAGGGAACATTACCGACTTCCCACTTCATAAATTGCGCTTCCTCGATAGTATCTTTAGCCAGCGGGAAGGTAATAATACGATTTTTAGGAATGCCGAGTTCAATTGCGGCGTCAGCCATGACTTCCGCATGAGCCCTAGAGTCAATTCCTCCACTCCAACCACTAAACACCAGTTTACAGTCTCGCCCAAGATTAAATTGGCGCATCCCTTCGCTTAACCGAGCAAGCGCCGTAGATGAAAGCTGCTGAATAGCCGTGCCGGATATCGACTCATCATGACCGCTACCCAGAACCATCACCAAACACCCATCGCCTATAGGATCGCTGTTGACCACATACTGACTCTCGAGTGGAGTACTCAGCAGATTACTGCCCGGCGTACTGCTGAAAAAGACCAGTAACGCAGTAGCAATAGACAATAGCAATCGAGCTAACTTTCTATTTCTCAATATTAAAATTGTAAACAGAAGCAGCAGCACAATCAGAGGAACGGGCATAAAGAGCTGAGAAAATATTTTTTTAAACCAAAACATCGTAATTAAAATCCATTTTAAAGTTATCGCGAGCTAGTTTAGCACAATCATTCAGTCAATTATGGGCAATACTCAGTCCATTAATTTGCCGTTGAGCCCAAATTAACCCTTGGCTCAACGGCTTGATAAGAGTCCTTAACGTCATAGAATAGAGTCCTCACCCCCACAGAAAGAGTCTTCAACTTCACAGGAAAAGTCCTCAACTTCATAGGAGAAGTCATCCGTTGGAATATAGTTCACCACAACCAGGCGGCGCCCCGTACGCCCGACGAGCCACCATACATATTCTTTACTACTGGCGTGCGGCACTCTTTACCCAACACATACTGAGTCAACAGATCGGGCAGCTGTGAGTAGATAGCATCGATATTGGATACGCCACCTCCCAATACGATGACATCCGGATCGAGTATATTAATCACATGGGCCAATGAGCGCGCCAGCCTGTCGATATATCGTTCAAATGCTGCCTTAGCCTTCAAGTCACCGGTTGCCATTAATGCGGCAATCTCAATCCCACTGACCGCATTTCCCCCTGCGGCTTTAAAGTCTCTCACGAACCCTGTACCCGAGATAAACGTTTCGATACAGTCTTGGTGGCCACAAAAACAGGAGGTTGTGTTGAACTCATCCTTAGTCATCCACGGCAGTGGATTATGGCCCCACTCACCAGCGATACCATTACCGCCACCATGTACCTTGCCATTAATGGCGACACCTGCGCCACAACCCGTGCCTATGATCACGCCAAATACCACGCCTTTACCTGCCGCAGCGCCATCTACCGCTTCCGATACAGCAAAACAGTTTGCATCATTCGCAGCCCTGACCTCTCTTCCCAACCGTTCACTCAAATCGACATCGAGTGAGTGACCATTAATCCAAGTTGAGTTTGCGTTTTTTACTAATCCGGAAAATGGTGAAATACACCCCGGAATACCGACACCGACACTGCCCGTCTGACCTAATGTAGTCTCTGCTTCATTCACTAAACGTTCAATGGCATCTAATGTGGCGATATATTCCCTTGGAGTAGGAATACGTTTACGAAAAAGCTCTTTCCCTTCACTATCTAAAGCAACGATTTCAATTTTTGTTCCACCAAGATCTACGCCTATTCGTAACATCCGCTCTACTCCACTCATATTTCAATTTTATATATTGCCCATTTATCGCCGTCCGAAGATCACTGTTCATCGGCATAAATACAATCTCATTTATCCCGTCCAGATATCATTGCTCAGCGGGCATAGATGCAGTCTCATTTACAGTCGAAGACAAACCTTGTTCACATTTGAATATCGAACTGGCCAAATGACTCTCTGTGGTTCCAGCTGTTCATTTAACCACATTCTAACTTAAGGATATTAAGTCAGTAGGCTATGTAATTAAAGCAATCTCGGTTGAACTGTATTTGTTTTCAACCCTTTAATAAAAATTCAGTCCATAAATCTGTACTCTCAACATATCAATACGTTTTATCCTCTTCACCAAAACATTCCTCAGCCCAAACAATAACCTCAATACAGCAACAACAACGTGCATTAACAACAAAAAATCAACAATGCGGTTACTGTTGTACATCTAAGGGCTGGAAAACCATGATGCTTGGTTAAATTGTTCATAGCCTCTTTTACCCTCTTCTCAAATAACTTAAAATGCCGGGCAATGACATAAGGGATCACAATGAAACAAGGGATCACAATGAAACTCAAGATACTATCCGGGCTATTACTTTTAGGTTGCAGCTCGGTGCAAGCGGCGTGGTGGGTTGAGCCCGATGACTTAGCGTTAAGGGCTGATATACAGCTGCTTTCCGATACAGGTGTTATCGTGCAGCCTATCACTACCTACCCATTGATGTGGGCGGGTTTAAAGCAAGACATGGATAAGGCTGATATCAGCCAATTACCAAAAAGTCAGGCTATGGCATTTGAAAGAGTCATGAACGCCTACCAACATGACCATCAAAGCTTCAGCAGCAAGGTAGAGGTCGCTGCGGCCACCGATACAACGCGTTTTATCGGTTTTGGCCAGGACTACCGCGACAAGGCAGAAACGACTGTGAATGCCGAGGTCACTAAAGATTGGTTCAGTGGACGCGTCTCAGCCAGTTACCACTATGATCCTATCGACGGTAACAGCGCCCGCTTAGATAACAGCTTTGCAGCCGTCATGCTAGGCAACTGGATAGTAAGCGCTGGTGCACAACAAAAATTCTGGGGACCGGGCTGGGATACGGGGTTAATACAAACCACGAACGCTCGCCCCATGCCTGGCATCACCCTAAGCCGAAATAACAGCCAGGCTTTCGAAACACCATGGCTTAACTGGGCCGGCCCCTGGACCTTTACCACCAGCTTCAGCCAGATGGAGAGTGACCGCCACGTGCCCGAGGCCAAGCATTGGGGCGCCCGCGGAACCTTGCGTCCAATATCTAAGCTCGAAGTTGGCTTTTCATGGACCATGCAGTGGGGCGGCGAAGGTTACGGTAATAGCTTAGGCGACTGGTGGGATGGACTGTTTAATGGCGGCGGTGTCGAAGGTGACCTAGAAAACGGTCAGGAGAACATGTTAGCCGGCTATGATTTCCGCTGGTCAGATACCGCTTTCGGGATCCCTTATGGCATCTACTATGAGCGTATTCATGAAGATTATCATACTGAGAAGCACAAACTCATTAACGCTTCCAATATGGGCGGTATCGATTTTGTATTGAGTGACATCAATACGCGTGTCTTTATCGAATATGCCGATACCACGGCCTCTTGTGGAGCTAGCGACAAAGTATACAACTGCATGTATGAGCATGGCTTCTACAAAGATGGTTATCGTTACTATGGTAAGAGTCTGGGCAGCACCTATGACAATGACTCACGAACCTTAGTTATCGGTGGGATCACTCAACTGGGAGGCGGTCAGAACATCACCAACAAACTGAGATGGCTAAAGCTCAATGTCGATGGTAGTGATGTCGCCTCTCCCGGTGGAAATCCAGTTTCGCCAGGTGAGTATGAACAGATGTATCAGTTCGATACCAGCTATCACCGTCCTTTCTACCAAGGAACCTTGAAACTTGGTGGCACCTTAGGTTATAGCCAATATAAGACGACCGGTGGCAACGACTGGGATAGCACTGTATACGCTGGTTGGGAAAGAAGCTTTTAATCTGTAGAAGAGCCTAGGACCTAGCTCCTAGGCTCTTAATTAATCTAGCACCTTGTATTAAATTAAAGCTCAGCAAAATCATCCAGCGTCTTGTGGCCTCTTTTAGAGAGAAATGAGAGCAGAGCCTCTGGACTTCTATTTAACAATCGCTCTTCGGGGAATTCTGCTTCTTCTATGATAGCCAGGGCTTGTGAGAACTCGCCTAAACTGAAGGCGACATGAGAGTCTGAACCCATCACTAATAAGCCTCCCGCATCGCGAACGGCCTTCGCGATTGCAACACAGTTAGCCTCACTGCCCTTTCTTGATATTGCAATTGAAGAGTTATTGATTTCGAGTGCCACATAACATCTGGCCGCCGCTTCCGCCACTGCCGTGATATCGATAGGATAAGCTGGGTTTCCCGGATGAGTGATTATATCGACATTGCCGCTTTCAATGGTATTAATCAGTGCTTGGGTATGAGTCTGTTTATCTGAAGGAGGAAACACGGGTTCGTGAAAACCTGCCAGCACAATATCTAACTCTTGTAAATAATCTCCAAAGTAATCAATTTCTCCCGCCTCATTCTTAATGTTTGCCTCGATACCTCTTAATATCCCCACGCCATCTACAATTCTGGGTAAAACTCTTAAATTTACAAAATGCCAAAAATGAGGGGCATCGGCCATATCCGGGCCATGATCGGTTATCGCAAATAATCGCAAGCCTTTCTGCTTAGCCACTGCAATATAATCATGAACCGTACTATAAGCATGAGTGGAGGCGATTGTGTGGGCGTGAGTGTCTACAAGATACTTCATAATGACTCTTCTTATGGCTTTACAGAAAAAATATCAGTGTCTAAGATTCTACGCCTTTATAGTCACTTAGCCTAGTTTCAGAATAGTCACTTAACGTAACTTTCAGCATATTCACATAACCTAGCTTTCAGCAGCCACGCCTTGTAATACCAATCAGTATAAAGATGTGATCGCTCAGCGAGAATTTAGCGCTTCAGAGGCAAGGTCATTAATTGCTCCTGCATAAATGACATTTGCAACATCCATGTTGCTCGCAACGAGTGAAG
>SDWK01000857.1 GCA_004195335.1 Shewanella sp. | reverse complement strand
CTATAAAAAGGGTCTTCACTTTGAGCCTTTTCAACCATTCCCGTACAAGTTTGGCTGTGAACTCAGAACCGTTATCGGAACGGATATAATCAGGGACACCGTGGAATGGCACTAGTTTAAGGTCTTTTTGGGGCAATAAACTACCTGAAAGTATTGGCTAAAAATGTTATGTTTATCAATGCAAAATACAAAAAATTCCACGCCAATGTTGCCAGGGTTTTATCTGCCGCGCCGGGGTCGAAAACCCCGCTCAGCCCAGCAGAGATTTGCTGAAAAAATGGCCCTGCTCAAGCAAAAGTCCTTCAAGCAGATGGGCGAACTCTTTGTAGACTTTATCCCTCATCCGCTTCTTAAACCAGAGAAGAATGGTGCTATGAGTCGCCGAAGGATTTTTTCTAAAGAAAATACATTCTGGGCCTTTTTCAGTCAGGTCCTGGATGCAGATGGGGGCTGTAAAGAAGTGATCCACAAGCTTCAATCTTATGCCTCCACCAAAGGGATCAAAGTCCCTTCGTCCTCGACTGCCTCATATTGCACAGCTCGCAAGAAGTTGGATGTACAGATGCTTTCCGAAGTTTTTGAACATACTGCCAATAGGCTTGATAAAATATCTGAGACTGACCTGTTGGACAACCGACGGGTCATTGTTGTTGACGGGACGGGAGTCAGCATGCCTGATACGCCTGAGAGCCAGGAAGTTTGGCCACAATACTCCTCACAGAAACAAGGTTGTGGATTTCCGACGGCACGTATTTGTGCCTGTTTCTCTCTAGAAAGTGGAGCTTTGCTCAGTTATGCCATTGGCAACAAGAAAAGTAGTGAACTTCCGCTGTTCCGCAAACAGTGGAATATTTTCAAACGAGGAGACATCTTTCTCGGAGACAAAGGGTTCTGTAGTTATTTCGACATCGCAGACCTGGAAGAGCAAGGTGTTGACAGCGTTGTCACCCTTGCCAGAAGGGCACCAGTCAGGTCAGCAGACAGCCTCAAAAAACTCGGTTCTGATGATTTGTTGATAACGTGGAAACGTCCATTATATACCACCAAACTGTCGTATTCGAAAGAAGCGTGGGATGCTCTTCCGAAAGAGCTTGTTTTGCGACAAATCAAGGTCAGAGTGAAACATCCTGGCTTCAGAACCAAGTGGTTTCATATTGTTACCACTATGCTTGATGCTACACGATATCCTGCAGAGGAGCTTGCCGAACTTTACTTCAAGCGATGGGATGTTGAGCTGTTTTTTCGTGACATCAAGATTACCATGGGTTTGGATATCCTGCGCTGTCGTACGCCGGAGATGATTCGCAAAGAAATCTTGATGTACTTCATCGCTTACAACTGTGTCCGGCGATTGATGTACGAGGCGGCGGAAGAAGCTGATATTGAGGTTCGAGTTGTAAGCTTCAAGGGCAGTGTCCAGGCCCTCCGTAGCTGGGAACCACATTTAAATCAGGCGAAAATCAGCAGAACGGAGCGTTTCAGGCTGATCAGTGATTTGTATGACGCAATGACCAATACACCTGTCAGACAACGCCCAGGGCGAAGTGAACCCCGATGCCTTAAACGGCGAAAGAAAAATTACCAACTGATGACCTCGCCGAGGCATGAAATAAGAGTGATTCCACACCGGAGCAAATATCAGGCTGCAAATGCTTAAACTAGTGCCATTCGGGACACCATACTTAATTATTTCGTTCTCAGATCCGGTCAAGATATTTCCAAAGGATCTTGACTATTAACAACAAGGTCAAGTTTGCATTATTGCTTTAATTTTTTCATTAAGTCTTGAAAACCCTCTGCCTGTACCATTCAATTTTCTCTAATGGCTTGAATATAACCATATCAAACAGTGTGAGCATGTGGCCTGGGAAATTGGGCTCTTTATAGACTGGAAACAATAAGAGCCAATTCCATGGACATCCATAGTTCATTATTGACTGAAGTACGGATGTCCAAAGAGGGAAGAAATTTTCATTTTAAGGAGGCTAAGCCCTAAAAGCGAACCTGAGGAACCACCTGTTCTGTCTCCGGCACTTCGAAATATTCGGCATCGGTTACTCCTGCAAAGCCTGCAAAAAAGCGCCCGAAAAACGTCCTTATAAAGGTGTTGAGTAGCTGCACCGCATTGTTGTATCTCTTGCGGGCGACGGCTATTCTGTTCTCGGTTCCTTCTAAACTGTCCTGCAGTTTCAGGAAGGATTCATTGGCTTTCAGCTGCGGATATTGTTCGCGCAACAAAAGGAGTCTGGAAAGAGCGCCTTCCAGCTGGTTAGAGGATGTAATTTTATCTTTTACTGTTTTGGCGCTGAAGTATTTGGTCCGCGCATCGGCAATATATTGAAAGAGGTCCTTTTCGTGGGATGCATACCCTTTGACTGTTTCTATCAGGTTAGGAATAAGATCGTATCTTCTCTTCAGTTGATTTTCAACCTCTAAAGCACGAACTTTTGCCGCTAAAACATCAGCTTCTTTAATCAGATCCTCTTCAAAGAAATCTAAGCTATGTTTTAAATTAGCATCTGTA
>SDWK01000583.1 GCA_004195335.1 Shewanella sp. | reverse complement strand
AGATGTGTATAAGAGACAGCGTTACAACTTCGGTAGCCAAACCCGTGACTCGATTCATGCAACTTATGATGTCAAAGCGCTTAAGACGGGTCGCGAAGGAACGGTAGAGAGTTTAACTCAGCTACCTTCTTATGATCCAACCAAAGCTGAATCAGATACAAACTCTCCAGGCGATGATTACTTGAGAAACCAGTGTCTGCGTTGCCATATCTGGAGTGATGGCCATCAACGAGATGGCGACTATCGTGCCTCTGGCTGCGCGGCATGTCATGTGGAGTACAGTAATGATGGTCTCTATGAAGGTGGTGATAAAGCGATAGATAAGGCGCAAAAAGATCGCCCTCGTCAACACAAACTCACTAAGAAAATGACCGTCGATCAATGTCAGCATTGTCACAACCGCGGCGGCCGTACTGGCGTGAGTTATAAAGGCATGATGGAGTCAGATGGCTATGGTACTCCTTATAAAGAGGACGGTAGCAAGCAAGGGAAATTACACGGTAAGCACTATAACTTCCTGCAAGCCGATCTTCATTATGATGCAGGGATGAGCTGTATCGATTGTCATATGAAGACTGAGATGCACGGTGACGGATATCTCTATACCAAGAAAGAGCATGCCGTTGAAGTTCGTTGTGAGACTTGCCATGGTACGACATCGACAGATGCGACCTTAAAAACGTCTCGTGGTAACCCGATGAACAACGTTAAGCGTGAAGGTAATAAGGTCACTCTGACCACTAAGAATGAAGGCAAGAAATTGAATGTGCCTCAGCTTAATGGGGCTGAACTCTCCGAAGAGGGTTATGTGGCCATGGTCAAAATTGCCAGCCACATGGAGAAGATGGAGTGTTCTACCTGTCATGCTGCATGGGCGCCACAATGTTATGGTTGTCATGCTAAGCAAGATATAGGTAAACCTAATGGCGATTGGTTGGACGGTGAAAACAGTGATATTTCGCAGCTAGGTAAGAAAGCTAACTTGAAGAAAGAGGCGTTTAGCTGGAATGAGTCTCGCTCATATGTGCGTTGGGAATCGCCTGCATTGGGCATTAACCACCGCGGTAAGGTGTCGACTTTCATTCCTGGTTGTCAGGTGTTCTTAACTCAGGTTGATGGCGAAAAATCTATCGTTACCAATAAGACTTATGTGACTAAAGATGGTACCAGCGGTATCTCTCACAACCCTATTCAACCTCATACTATGAGTAAGAAATCACGGACTTGTGAAGAGTGTCATACCAATCCTAAAGTGCTGGGTCTGGGCTCTGGACAATACGATATACAACGTAACTTCCCGGATGGGCAAGCACCTATCGATTTCGAACTCGAACGTTTCGTCGATGAGAACGGTAAGCAGCTACAATCGACCTCTCATGAAGGGGCGCGTCCTTTCAATAAGGAAGAGATGGATCGTATTAGCCGTGTGGGTGCATGTTTAGCCTGTCATGGCAGCAAGGAGGTCACTGCGAATGGTAAAGCACCAGACGATGTGACTCATAAGAAGGTGATTCAACGAATGGTGGAGAAAGCTCGTTAGAGCAGACTGTTTGTTTTGAGTAAACACCGCGTATCTACGCGGTGTTTTTTTATGCATTAAATAGTGATTAATGACGATGGGGTTGAGAGGGCTTGTGCCGGCCTTTTTCTAGCCAGTTAAGATGGTTGATTAGGTATGGGGAATGAGATTTTTTATGATTTAAACAATGGATTTTAAACGTTTAAAAGAGTATCAATTGGGAATGTTTTACATCTGGAGCTGCGAATTTATGCCTAAGATTTCATTACCAAGCGAATTCAGTCATGTGACCTTCGATAAACCAGGAATGGCAGATGTCATGTATATGACACGCTCGCCAATGCCGATACTGGCCCCCGGCCAAGTGCTGATTAAGGTGCACGCTGCCGGTGTCAATGGCCCGGATGTGGCACAGCGCCGCGGAATTTACCCGCCTCCACAAGATGCAAGCCCAATACTTGGGTTGGAAGTTGCTGGGGAGATCTGTTTGGTCGCGAAGGGAGTGGAGCAATGGAAACCAGGCGATAAGGTGTGTGCCTTAGTGCCCGGTGGCGGTTACGGCGAATATGTTCTGGCCTATGCTTGTCATTGTTTACCAGTGCCTGTCGGCTGGTCATTTCAACAGGCGGCAGCCATTCCTGAAACCTTTTTTACGGTCTGGGGAAACCTGTTTATGCGTGCAGGATTGAAACCCGGTGAAACGGTACTCATTCATGGGGCTTCGGGTGGTATAGGCAGCGCGGCCATTGCCTTAGCAAAGGCATTCGGTGCCAGGGTGATAGTGACCTCAGGGAGTGATGAAAAGTGTGCTTACTGTCGAAACTTGGGAGCCGATTTAGCTATCAACTACCAGGATGAGGATTTCGTAAAATACGTCATGGAATATACCCAAGGGGCAGGTGTTGAGGTGGTATTTGACATCGCTGGGGGCGAGTTTATTAATCTGAATCTTAAAGTGTTAGCTATGGAC
>SDWK01000214.1 GCA_004195335.1 Shewanella sp. | reverse complement strand
ACCTTGCGATGACACCCCAGCACCTCAAACTGCCTAATCACGCCATTGGCAGCAGATTCCTACGCGTCAGAGTCCAGGCCCGCGTCGTCAATGTCCAATCACAGGCCGTTTTATCCAAGCCCTGCATCAGCCTATCAGTTGCTGGGGGATGTCAAAAACCGATGCCGACGCATATTTGGGCGGCGCGCCCTGAGCGCGGCCTGACGGCGTCATCAGCCGCGACGCGATGAGTACCTGCCTGTCCTCTGGCGGCCAGCCCGATACCAAAGGGGTGAATAAGGCAGAGGGGATCTCGGTTAGCGGTTACAAAACGACTCATCATCGGTATCCTGTCGTTGAAAGGCCGCGCGATTTTCTCCGCGGGGCTTATTCGATTAAGCCAGGCAGGCTCCAAACAAAAGACGCGGCGATTGCACCAGCCGCTGCTCAATTTAACCGAAGGCATCCATGTTATTAACTCTCGCCTGCACCATCATCGCCCTGGGTGCTCTGGTCCAAACCGCTATCGGCTTTGGACTGGGCTTAATTGCAGTGCCCTTCTTAATTTTGATCGATCCGCAGATGGTGCCCGCCCCCATCGTGATGATCGCATTTGTACAGCTGTCCATCTCGGCGTGGGCGCATAGGCAGGAGATTCTTTGGCCGAAATTATGGATGGCGGTGATCGGACGTTTACCGGGGACCATCCTGGCCGTGTGGATGATGTCGATGACAGGAATTGAAGGGATAAAGATCTTCATCGCCTGCGCGGTGCTGGCCGCTGTCGTGATTAGCCTGCTAAATATCAATGCCCAGCCTAACCGCAAAAACCATCTCATCGCGGGCTTCTTTTCAGGCCTTTTCGGAACCAGCACCAGCATTGGCGGACCGCCGATCGCACTGCTCTATCAGCATCAACCCGCGGATACTGTCAGGGCCAACCTATCCGCCAATTTCGCCATCGGCAGCCTGATCTCCTTGGCTGGCATGGCGACGGGCGGTTTTGTTACCGAGCAGAGCTGGCTCTACTTCGGCTATTTTCTACCCGCTACCCTTGTCGGCACCTGGCTGGGGATGAAAACCAAGCATTATCTCAAACCCAGCGTTACGCGCCCTGCCATCCTGATTCTGTGCTCAGGCAGTGCCGTCACCCTGCTGCTACAGGCATTGATCCAATAAATATGCGTCGCACAAAACGCCCAACAAACGTCACAGCCAATGCCAAACAAGCAGCCCGCCAGGAAGATGCTGGATCGTGCCGCTTTAGCAACCTTAAAGACTCAACGGGACGTCGCGACTATTTGATTTTCTTTTGAAAAGATATCATCCGGCCGGCCTAGGTCGGTTTTTGTATAGTCACAGACGCCGTCAGGAAATATCTGTTCGAGTTGCTGCTGGTAGCGTCCCATGTCGATGCTGCCGTAAACGCCCTGTTCTAGCGCCTGCTGAACGGGCATTAGCTGACATTTAAACATATCACCCGCCCACGGGCCGCCAGCCTGAATCCGACTATTACTGTACATCGGATATATTTTCTGACACTCACCATCTTGTTGGTTGTTCCACTCTCCATCCCACACCCCTGCACCCTGGTAAAGAACACTGCCATTGGCATCAAAGCAGCCATCTTGCAAAGCCTTGGGCTTTGCCTCGACAATAGCCGCTAGTGATTGACCTTTTTTATTTAGCAACCATTGGTCCATCAATAAAAAAGCCTCATTAACCGGACTGTATTTTTTATGCGAGATCCAGATAACGTGATTATCGGCATGGCCATTTGCCTGAAGAATCCTTAATCGGCTGTAGAATGATGCCGAAACATGATGCATATCGAGATCATCTTCAAGATAATGACGCACATCAATAATGGGCAACAATGCCTTACCGACGAACACCTGACCCGAGCGATAGGCCAACCGCATCGCCGTTATCGAACCTGTCTGTCGCTTGGCGACCTCATTTGAAACCTCGGAGATGTTCTGGCCTCCCCATAGTGTCAACCACAGCGGCACCTTTCTCCCGAAAGGTGTAACTATAGACTCCTCGACCATTTCAGACTGAGGTTTCCAGCCACCAATTTTTTTATTTAAGTCCAGGAATTCTTCAATCGCCAGCTCCTTATCAACTAGCGCCGACAGACCATACTGAACACCCACATTATCCCATGTAGACAAACCAAATCCCTGACTATCAGAACCCAGTATATTGACTAAATCCTGCCAATAGCTCCAATTAACCTTATCAACCACATCGCGATGAAAAAAATCTCTAATAAAACCCTGCTTCGGATTATTAAGAAAACTGGACAAGCCAAAATAACCGTTAATACACTCACTATTACCCTTAGGTAAGGATGGCGCAAATCCAGCCATAATCTGATTAACGGGTTGTAGGTAAGGTATACGTTGGGGGAAGTCATTTGCCGCATTCATCCCCTCAACCAACTGCCTTCTACTCCAATCCTTCCAACGCCTCTTGTTCCCGGCACGGAACGTGTAATAATTATTCAGCAGGTCGCAATCCAGCGCGTAGGTCGCCTGTGTAATCATATCGGGATACGAATAGAGCGGAATCAGTCCATCCAGGATACCACTACTGTTTTGGCCGATAATGTATTGCGCTAGGCCGCCACCGGAACCACCAATACCAACGGTATAAAGGGGCTCGCCGTACACGCTGGTAAATTGCTTCTTTACCCGCCTGGCGGTATCTTCTGCCAACAACATATTATAGGTGTAGCTAGTTTTATTACCGCTCGAACTAATAACCGCATAGCCATCAAGCAACTGCTTTATTTGACGCTTCATCACTTTTTCAGGCCGTTGCCGGCCTTGCCGAAACCCCAGACCCGAGCCACCATTAAACTGATAAATAAGCCGTTTATTCCATTCCTGCTTGGCGACACGCGCACCAACCTCAGTCGCCGAGATCGGCACAACGAGGGTATAAAGAAAGCGATTAATCGTACCCTGTTCAACACTGAACAATTTTTCGCCGATACGATTTAACGCAACAGGATCAGACACAACATCGTCTGAAAGCTTATTAATAGTTCCGCCATCATCGATGGTGTAATAACTCAAGCGACTATTGACTGAGCAATCCTTGCTGTAACCGACAATCTGCTTCAGATCTTCAATAGAACGATAGACAGGTACACCATAACCCTGTTGATTATCAACCAATGGCTGACCTAAACCAGAATCCAGTGACATACAGTAAAAAGGGTATTGAGACGGGCCGGAATACAAACTTTGAGACGGACCATGCTCGCCAATTTGAATGGGGAATTCAAAAGAATCAGCCGGCCTGAGGCTATCACGAATATGCTTATCGACGAATAAGGTTTGATTATAATCGGCTTGGGCGACTTCTTTAACTTGCCGGTAGGCATACGAATCCGGGGCGTCCCAGAAGCCAATACCAACGGCAACCGTTATCGCCACAACAACAACGATCACTACGCCTGCAACTACATGCGTTCTTATAATCATAACCGACTCCTTACAATCGATTCGTTATAACCTGTCTCCCTATTTTTTATTTGACACTTAACCAACGATCTCCATCAGCAAGATGACATCTTTTTTCAAAACCCCGCTAGTAACTGTGCAGCAATGATTGAGCCAACAAACAAAAACACTACTTATCAATACATTATGTCGAACCAAACAATCTAGCCGGAATAATTGTAAAGAAACATGACAGTCGTCTAAGCCGCAGATTACGCGGATCGATTTAGCGCCAGGAGCGCACACCGCAGTCTCCTCTAGTAAAGTCTGGTTTTGCAAAGATGGCATTAAACCGTCTTATCAGATCCCCGTTTGCGCCAAGACTGAACGCAAGTTAGTGATCATGGTTACCGGGCAGCCTCCTGCTAACCATGCCCGGTCTGCATCCCCGATGGAGAGCAGCGCGGTCGCTGCACAACGGCCTTATTCAGGCGACAACCCGACCGACCTCTTTGGTGGAATCGAGTACGTCGCCACCACATGAGCAACCGGTTCATCATCACCCTCAGAATAGAGCGACACTTCGCCAACCACCAACGTTCTTCCTACCTTGAGCAACTTGCAGACCCCAACCACATCACGATCAGCGGCGGGTTTCCTGAGAAAATTAATATTCAGACTCGTTGTAACAGCAAGCGCGACCACGCCAATCTCACCGAGGATTGCCACATAGACAGCAACATCGGCCACGCTCATCAACACCGGGCCTGACACCGTTCCTCCCGGTCTCAACTCATCAACTCCAATCTCCTGCCTGACGGTAGAGCCCCGGTTACCGACCTTATCGATTGTCACTTTGCACTGCGGAAAATCTCGCCGGATAAATTCGCCGATCTGTTGACTGCTACTCATATGTATTTGCTCCCTGTTTGAAATGACATTAGCCCTGCCGCTGCCGTTGTTTAGGATTTCAGCAGGCAGAGCAACCAAGGCCGGCATTGCTACAATGCTGGCTGTCTATATCGACGCCGTCTAACCGCGATGTAAAAACTGAAACCTACATTAAATCAAGACGATACTATTCAAAAAACAGCCGCAACAACGGCAGCACAACCAGGCCGCCAACAACCGGATTGGCGGTCGCATTCGCAAGCGAAATACGCGTACAATAGCGGCATATTTTCACTTCAATAAAAGGTATCACATGCGAGTTTGTGGCGTTGAATTAAAAGGCAGCGAGGCGATCATCTGTTTATTAAATTATGATGATGGCGTATTTACCATTCCTGATTGTCGCCAGCGATTATTCACGTTGTCTAAATCGACTGCCGCAGACAGTATCCGTGAATTTAGTTTCGCATTTGAAAAATTAATGCAGGATTATCAGGTCGACCAAGTCGTTATTATCGAGCGTCATCAAAATGGCAAGTTCGCCGGCAGTGCCAGCAGCTTTAAACTGGAAGCCGCTATCCAGCTCACTGATATCCCAGTTACATTAATTTCCACGTCTATGATGAAAGATCAGAACAAACGCAACCGACTACAGATTGATTTTGACAGCCTCGGTTTAAAAAAATTCCAACAGCCCGCATTCAATGCAGCTCATGCTTATCACAATCAGCTTTTTTATGCCGAGAGCTAAGGAGCCTCTGATTAAGTCCCTTGCTATTTCTGCAGAAACGCAATCTGGCTTAATCAGAGGATCCCTGGCCCCAGCAACAATCCTACCGAGATCAGCGCAGCCAGGCGGACTCTAAACAGTGTGGCCTGTCGAGTTGAACGCTCTTCTCGGCCAACGGCACGAGTCGGCCCATCGTTGACCTGAGCAATCTGGCTTGGAGCCCGATTAAAGGCGCCGACGCTGAGTTAGCGCTTCACCGCATCCACTAAAAAGAGAACCTTAGCCATTTCCTGGCTGAACGGAGGCAACCCTTATCTCATTGGATGATAAGCGGATCACTCCGCAGACTGCTGTTGAAGTTGCACGCGGTAAGTTCTTGGTGAGACACCCAACTCCTTTTGGAATAACCGACGCAGCGAACTCTGGCTGCTATAGCCGACCCGCTCTACGATCTGTTCGATGCTTAGATTGGTGGTTTCCAGTAGCAGCTTGGTTTGCTCCAGCCTAATTCGCTGGTGATAGTCGGACAGGTTAATACCGTTCGCCTTTTTAAACCGACGCGACAGCGTTCTCGCGCTGACCGCGTGCATCTTTGCCAGCGCTTCCAGCTTCAATTTCTGCGAAACATCTCTTTGCAGTTGGCTCTCAACAGCCAGCACCAGGCTATCTTGGTGGTCTGTTTGCTCCTGCATAAACAGGTAAGGTGAAGCATAGCTTTGAGACGCGTCGATCAACATCGTCCGCGCTGCATTCTGGGCTAGCTGCCTGCCCACCTGCTGCTCGACGATCTCCAGCATAACGCCTAGATTCGCAGTCATGGAGCCGGTGCTGTACGTACCCTTGTCTTTTACCAGTAGTTGATCAGCGTGATGCCTGACCGATGGATAACGGTTACGAAATAACCCGCTGAGCCACCAGGCGGTTGTCGAATCCTTGTTAGCTAGGCCACCTGATTCAGCCAATATAAAGACCCCGCTGCAGTTGGCTGCTACCACCTCACCTCGCTGCATTCTCTGCTGTAGCCAATGACACTCTTTATCAAGACGACTCAGGTTTTTGATGAGTGATTTCGCGTCCAAGTGATGAATGCCCGGAACCACGATCAAGTCGGCCTCAATGTCGTCTTCCAGATCAGAATCTACCAGCAAGCGCATGCCGTTCGAGCATGTTACAGGCTCTCCTGTGCGCGATACCAAGCGACAACGATACAAATCCTCGTTTTCACCACGTTGTTGCTTCCAAATCGTATTGGTGACATTGAACACATCAAAAGGCGATGCCAGCCCAGAGGCTTGGCAGCCATCAAATGCTAATCCTAGTACTTGATACATATTGTCCTCATTCGCCCGGTATATGGCGACCTCGTGTCTCATTTTTGTCGATTTACACTGATAGACTAACCAACGAGTTCTAAAAAATGAAGCCAAAGGTGACCACATATGAGCGAATTATCGATAAGTCGATACCCCGTCCCTGACCTGAAATATTTACCCGAAGATATCCTTTCTCGTATCTTGGCTGTGCAGGAGAAGGCGCGATTTATCCCCAATGTGTTTCTGACACTGGCCCATCGACCCGCAGAGTTCAGAGCGTTTTTTGCCTACCACGATGCCATTATGGAACGTGAAGGAACTACGCTTAGCCCGGCAGAAAAAGAGATGATTATCGTCGCTACCAGTGCCGCTAACGGATGCCAGTACTGTGTTGTGGCGCACGGGGCTCTGCTTCGCGTGTTTTCTAAAGCGCCACTGCTCGCGGACCAGATTGCCGTGAACTATCTACATGCACCGATAAGCGAGAGGCAAAAAGCGATGCTGACGTTTGCTCTCAAACTCTCGCGATCTCCAGAGTTGGTGCAAGAATCAGATTATGATCAGCTCAAGACCCATGGCTACGATGATGAGGATATCTTAGATATTGCAGGCATTACGGCCTTCTTTGGGCTATCAAATAGAATGGCTATCGTTACCAGCATGCAGGCTAACAGTGAGTTCTACACCATGGCGCGAGAGCCCAGGTCGTAACATTCTTAGTAAGCACATGGATGTGCCAAACATATCTGCGCAATTTGCCTAGATAGTGATGTCGTTCATTGAGAGGTGCAGTAGCTGAGTCAGCCTTTTCCCATTTCTGGCTCGCGGTGGGAAGCGCCTCTTACCAGCTCTTGACTGGGATCGAACTAGCCGATGGTTGAGATAAGGTCGCTCCCGAAGATATAAGTGGTCATTGTGCCGAGCGGGCGGCACGGCAGGAGTTGCGACAAAGCAGTTATTGGGGCGAGCTACTTTAACCGTCAGCAGTCGACCAGTTGCTGTCACTCAATGAGTGCCCCTCTGATATCTGATGGCATCGGAGCTTATCCCTAAACGGACACTGCGCTGGGGGTGTTTACAAGTCGCCTTGCACAAAGTTAAACCTGACTTTCGGACACCTCTGCGAATGACTATCGCAAGGCTGTGACGGGAATTTGGTATTCAAAATTTTTGATAGGATTTGAGTGTCTGAATCACTAATGCGGAGAATTAAAAAATGTCTATGCACAAAGCTGAAATTTCATGGGATCGTCAAGGTCACGCTTCAGAGCTGGGTACTTACTCACGAAACCACATTGCTAACCTGAATGGTGGTCAGAGCGTTAATGTTTCTGCATCTGTAGAGTTTAAAGGCGATGAACAGTGCGCCGATCCGGAGCAGATGCTGATTAGCGCGCTTTCCAGCTGTCATATGCTTTTTTTCCTCACAATCGCCGAAATGCGGGGTTACAAAATCGAGTCCTACAAAGACACGCCGGTTGGCTACCTTGAGAAATCGGACAATGGTAGCATGGCCGTGACACGGATTGAGTTGGCGCCGCAGGTGGTTTTTGGTGGCGAGAAAGCGATCGACCAAAAAGCGTTGGCACGAATCCATAACAGCGCCCACAAAAACTGCTTTATCAGAAACTCCATTAAGGCAGAAGTCACCATTAAAGATACTTTTTAATCTCCATGTATCAAGAGAGCGTAATGAACTACAAGTAATCCATCTGATGGCGGTTAGCTCGACTGCGCACTTTCAGCGACTTTTTTGGTGAGTTGCTTGAGCAGGCCGCTCTCACCGAGGATGTCTTCAGGGCTGGAGCAGGCCTCCAGCAGTTGGTCTACGAATTTGTCTGATATTGGCATTCTGCTGTCCTTTCAACAGGTTGGGCAGAATGTCACTTACACAGATTTTTTTACACTCTCTTTACCGGGACTATCTGATGATTGATATTCGAGTCTGCTCCTCCTGTTTGTCCAAACGCTCAGATGGCTTTAGCAGGGTAAGTGGCAAGATTTGGGATGCATGTATTCGTTATCTACGTGAACGAAATCGTGGTGTTATTGTTGAGCAGGACGATGTTGTGCAAGCTTATGCTGACCGAGCGACTCAGCGTCTATTAATGAACAATGAGGATGGATTTAACGTAGAGGATTCGCTGTTGCAAGAGGTTATTTTGGCGGGTTTTATTAGCTATCGCATAAAGCCGACAGACTCTATTGAACGCTAATAACTGAGGGGGCTTAGCGCCCAGTCCTGTCGATTACATTTGCCAACGAAAGGTCTGCTTTGTCGCAACTCTTGCCATAAACGGTCACTGACAAAGCGTCCGGTTTGGGCCAGGTCCTGACGCTACCGAACGCTCAGAACAGTAAAACCAGCGTCCGCTTCCATGTTTCTGGCTAGCAAGGGCGGTTGCCGTGGTCACAGACTTCCAGTGGCTCTTTTGGGCCGACTACTGACGTTGGACAAGTTCTTTTTAAGTGGCGGCTAAGGGCCGCGAAGAGCCTCTCATTACCCTGAACAGCGAGTGTCCGGTCTGTGTGCGAAGCAGAGGGGTTCGAGTGATCATCATTGACGCCACTGCCGCATCTATAACTGCGATTCTGCTGTATCAAACAAATATTATTACCCAATAGAACCAGCA
>SDWK01000318.1 GCA_004195335.1 Shewanella sp. | reverse complement strand
TCTTTCTCCTGCGCTTCTTGCCTTTCTCCGGCTCTTTCGCTTCGATAAACTTATACGTTGTGGCGGTACAGCTTGTTTTGAGAATGACTGTATCACTCTTAGTTTTAGCGGCTTTCGCTTTCGTCATCTTAACGTCGCCTATATTGACGATACGACTCAATCTACTCACTTTGTCAAAAAAAGTGGCAACGTTATGGTATGGTCCAGTGACTTCTATCTTGAGTGGGATCTCGGCGTAGAAATTCCGGTTCACCTCTTTCTGTGGCTGAAACAACAAAAATTCCAGGCCGGACTGGGCGCCGAGATTCTCTAAGCTGCTCAATAGAGTAGGGATTTCATGCTTATCTGGCAGAAGTTTGAGCGCCTGTTTGAATTTGAGCTCAGTATCTCTGTATTTCTTCTTAAAGGCTCGCAAGTTCTTCTCAACATTCTTGAGCCGGGATAACTTGGTTTTGGCCGAGTCTAGATCCCCCCTCAGCTTGGTTATTTTCTCCGTTTGCGGCATGTAAAGGAACCAGACGAAACATCCCCAAAGAGCCCCCAAAATAGCCACTGCAATGAGAAGCTTGTGGGCTTTGCTCAGTTTGCTCAGCTTACCCCAAGGAATAACTGGTAATTTGACGCCACCTAAGCCTTTTTTAACATCCAAAGCCATGGGCTTCCTTCCCTAGTTTAGACTGGGAAACTACAATCAAGCGGCCCCTCCTGATGAGGACTTCGCCTTCTGTTTCCCTTCACCCTTTTGCGGTGCTTCCTTTGCTGGAGCGGGGACAATAACTCTACAGCTCAGATTAAAATTCTTCAGTTTGTATCCTTGGATTTTCACCTGACGTGTCTGCTTAAGCACCACACCGTTGGCATCAATGTAAGGCGATTTCGCCAGAGCCTCCATGAACTGGGCGATGACTTCGTTGCCACGGGCTACACCCGTTAGAGTCAAGGTATTACCCTTCTGAGTTAGAGTTTTGATCCACAATTGATCCGTGGGCACAATGATTGCCAGTTGATCCAGAACTCTCACTTGCAGATCACGATTTTTTCTGAGTTGCTCAATGACACCTAGCTTCTGTTCCAGCATCTTATGCTTTTCTTGAAGCTCTTGGAGTTGTCTCTGCCTATCTTGGTACCGGCGAATTTCACTATCTAAAGTCTTCTTTTCCGCAGTGACCTGCTTGATCGTGCGGGTATGGTCAATGTGAAAATAAACCATTACGGACACAGAAAAGAATATCAGGAGAAAAAAAACAGTTATCTCCTTGCGGATTTTTTCCTCTACCGGACGTCTGCCAATTGGCAATAAGTTGATTCTAATCATCTGTCTCCCACCCGCCGCAGAGCCAGACCCACGGCAACAGCAACTTGTGGAGCAAGATAGTCCACATACTGTTGATCAAACACTTTGGTATCGAAATCAATCTTGGCTAAAGGATTGAAGTAGGCCACTGGGATATTTGTGTCTTTATTGAACAGGGAATCCAGTCCAGGCAATCGCGAAGAACCACCACTTAGAAGGATCTGACCTATGGTTTCTTCTGGATAGGTGGCGTAAAAAAAGTCAATGGCGCGTTTTACCTCAGTTGACCACCCGGTGGCTGCCGAGACAAAAATTGCTTCCAAATCCTGCACGGGAACTTTCTCTGATGACATACCAAGCTTTACTTTTTCAGCTTCCTCATACTCGAGTCCGAAACGCTGCTGGATGTCCTCAGTGATTTGGAAACCGCCAATTGAGGCGTCGCGATTGAACATGGAGACGCCGTTTTTCAAAACATTGATGTTCATTTTGGTAGCGCCGATGTCAACTAAGGCGACCCCCCCGCTTTCGGTAGCATCGTAGTTCGCCTCAAAGGCATTTTCCAGGGCAAAGAAATCCACGTCAACAACCTGGGGCGCCAGGCCGGCTTTTCTTATCAGAGTGACGTAGTCATCGATGACTTCCTTCTTTGCCGCCACAAGCATAACTTCCATCCGATCCGGTTTGTCTTCAGAAGAACCTAAGATCTGGAAGTCAATATTGACGTCTTCAACATTAAAGGGGATGTATTGCTCAGCTTCAAGCTGTATATTTTCATTAAGCTCTTCTTCGCTCATTTGAGGAAGATCGACTTTCTTGATAATCACCGACCAGCCGGCTATTGAAGTGGCAACCCCTTTTACCTTGGTTTTTAGGTTGGTGACCAGTTTCTTAATTGCAGCCTGGACCTCATCTGGGTCTTTGATAGCGCCTTCAACGATAACACTGGGGGGTAACTGGGCTATACCCAAATCTTTTAGTCGGTAAGTTCCTTTGGCTTCTATCAGATGAACGATCTTGACAGCATAGGAGCCAATATCAAGACCAATGAGCGAGGATTTTTTTCCGAACATTGTCTCTTCTCAATAGTTAGTGGACGTCAGGTCTAGTGTAATCTAAGGAAAATATAGCGCTACACTATCGATATACCATTAAAATGTCAAATATTTTGCGGTTTACAATACTATATTTATTGTATTAATGTAGAGCGTTTGTCAGAATAACGTTTCGATAGC
>SDWK01000028.1 GCA_004195335.1 Shewanella sp. | reverse complement strand
AAGTAAAGAGCATCAGAGTCACTTCTTAAATATTAAATTTAGGCATAGGATGCCAAACCAATGAACGCTTAACATTTAAGATGTGACCCTTTGCCTCCCTTGAACCAGATTAGCAATTCGATCAATATTTAATATTTAAGTGTGACCCCGTGGCTTTTCTTCACGCGAGAGAACCTCTTTGGTGTAATCCCAGTTCAGATGATACTTCGTTGTCCTGCGCTCACCCTCCATAGCCAAGAGACCCTTAGCAACCAGATCGGCCAAATCGCGCGTTACGGTGGCGCGACTCCCCTTCGACATGCCCTGATATTTCTTGGCCGTCAATCCGCCTTCGAAGCCATCCTCGCCAGCCTCCAACAGCTTGCCGAGAGCTTTTCTCTGGCGCGTATTCATATCGAGATGAGAAACGTTCTGCCAAAAGCGCGAAACACCCATCACTTTGCTGATTGTGGCTTGGGATTCCTGCAGCGCATGTTCGTGACAACTTAAAAACCAGCACAGCCACTTTGTCAGATCCCCTTGCCCTTTTGAGGTGTAAGACAAAACCTTATAGTAGCTGTCTCTACTCTCCATGATGCTTGAAGAGAGGCTGTAGCAACGCCTTGCTGCGCCATCTCCCTGCGCGAGCGCCATGTCGGCAAGGGCACGGCCGATACGACCATTCCCATCATCAAAAGGATGGATCGCCACGAACCAGTAATGCGCGATGCTGGCGCGCAGAATCGGATCGGTGTTGCCCCGCTCAGGATGACTCTCTTGCCACCAGGAAAGAAAAGCATCCATCTCAGCGTTCAGCTGTGCCGCAGGTGGCGCTTCGTAGTGAACCTCTTCCCGTCCGATACGACCGGAGACGATCTGCATCGGCTCTGTTCGCCAATCACCGGTGATGATTTTGAACAGGCCGGAATATCCGGTGGGGAAGAGAGCGGCCTGCCACGCCTTAAGCCGCTCTGCCGTTAAGGGCTTATTGTCGCCGCTGGTGGCATCCAGCAGGACATCAACCAGACCATCGACACTCCTGGGTGCCGCCGGAAGTCCGCCGGTCGGCAGGCCCAAACGGCTTGCAACCGAAGATCGAACAGAATCGGGGTTCAGTAGCTCGCCTTCGATCTCGGCCGTCTTGACCGCCTCTTTTGTCAGGGACTCAAGTTGCGTCTTCAGTTCCAGCTCAAGGCCAAGCGCTTTTACCTGCTGAAAGAGCTGCCCCTGAAGGTGGCGGCATCTCCCCAGTAGCGGGGTGAGCTGCTCGTAGTCCATTGTGAAAGTGGGCCAGGCCGGGTGCTGCCAGACATAGTGAGGCATAAACGGAACTCCTTTGCATCAGGATATGAGGCAATAATAGTCTCGTTATGAGTTAAAAGGCAAGGTCCGTTGCATCACAATATGACGCAATGGACCTTTGGTTATGCCTCATGTCAGGAAGGGTAGGTAATTTCCGGCCTAAAAGTTTGCAACTTTGCAAGCCTGACCCTGCGATTCTCCATAGGTAATTTTTTTTCAGACGGAAAATATATTGATATGTTGGGGTGCTTTTGTGCAGAAGGCGCCCATCGAATATCTATTGGGGCCCGAATGTTGAGGCCTTGGTTGGGGAAAAAAACTAGCCCTCGGCGAAAGGGCTAGTTTTGCCTTCAATGTTCGATCTTGCCTAGAATTTAATTGCTTCGTCTAGCCTTCTAATGGTTAGGCTTTCGTCTGTTTTTTTATCTAGTAGCCATCTAGCCATTATTCTTAACTTTGGATCAATAAACCTATAAGTGGTGCCCTTGTTGGTTTTTCTAAGTATCGGGTTATCTCCTGTGGATAAATCGGACAGAAGACCAGATACGTTTAGGCTTTTGCCTGATGTTGATATGGGGAATAGTTCCCGTAATTTTTTTTCAACTGCTTGATAACCAAATTCAGAAAATCCAATTGTGGAGATTGAATAAATTACTTGGTTTTTTCTGCCAACTTTGGTGGAAATCGAATTTATATTTTTTTCCAGTGTTGTATGCTCGGATATTAATGATGATTTGAGCCAGCTCAAGATTCCCTCAAGACATGACTCATGGGTTATTTTTCTACCTGCATCTTCACTCTCAATAGCAACATGAAGTCCTAGTTCGTGCACAAATTGAGGGATGTTGCCTGAGTACCAAGCTAGGCTATTGAGAAAAATTTCCTTGTTAAATTTCTTTTCGGAATTATCAATTATTTCGTATCCCATCAGGTCAAAGAAGCCCTTGGAGAGCAACTGTTTAGTCTGGGGGTCACTCAGCATCGATACTTCAGCAACTTCTTGTGTTCTGTTGACTATAGTTTGAGACTCTTTGACTTTAGAGAAATAGTCGCGTATGTCTGTGGGTGTTCCAACAAGCAAAATACGTACGTTATATTTTGAATATTCTTCATCATCGAGTAGAAGTATCAAACCTGCTATTTCATTAATTATCCTGAATCAGTGAGTTTATTAAAGTAATTTCCGGGAAACTCTTTGGCAAATAGCTGATATTGTTCATATTTTATGCTATTCTGGAGTCGCCTCTAAATT
>SDWK01000860.1 GCA_004195335.1 Shewanella sp. | reverse complement strand
GATTACCTGCGAAAAGGACGAAACATTACGTAAGTTGTTTGAAGAGGTGGAGGCGAGATTGAAAATGTCTTCGGTTGAGACCTGACCCCTTTGCTTTTTTTTATTTCATCAACTGAGAAATCGCTAAGGTCAATTTAGAGATTATCGTTTCTGCCTCTAGGTTGCTACGGCCCAAACTCATCCGAATGGTCTGAAAGCATTCATCATCGCTCAGTCCAATCGCTTTGAGAACATGCGAGGGGGCCACCTTTAGAGTCGAGCAAGCCGATCCAGCGGAAAATGATAGTTCATCTCTTAGCTGATGAATCAGAGCTTTAGCCTCAATGCCGGGAATCGTGATGCTCAAATTGTGGCTGAGTTTATTTTCAGAATGACCATTGATAAAAATATCAGAGTATTGATCAGACAGTGCTGCCGAGATTCTTGAGGTCAGCTGTTTCATTCTCTGGTTTTCGCTCCCCTGCTGCAGACAAGCCAGTTCCAAGGCCTTCGCCATACCTACAATCCCAGGGACATTCAGGGTCCCCGGTCTTAGGGCTCGCTCCTGCCCTCCACCGTAGTAGACAGAGTCCAAACGAACCATAGGTGAAAAAGATCGTACAAACAGCCCACCTACACCTTTGGGACCGTAAAACTTATGAGCGCTGAAGGACATCAGGTCAATATTCATGTCATACACATGAACCGGCACATGACCAACAGCCTGAGCAGCATCAACGTGAAAAAGAATGCTCTTGGACTTGACCAACTCACCAATTTCGCGAATCGACTGAAAAGTGCCAATCTCGTTATTAGCAAACATCACTGAAACGAGTATTGTTTCTTCTTTGATCGCATCTTGCAACGAATTCAGATCTACAACACCATCCCCGTCTACCGGAAGCAGGGTGACTTCTGCCCCTTCAGTCTCAAGGTATTTAAGGCAGTCCAAGACCGCAGGATGCTCAATGGCTGTAGCGACAATGTGCCGCCCCTTGCCTTTGTGACGGCGAAAGGCACCGATCAGTGCAAGGTTATTTGCCTCTGTCGCACCACCGGTGAAAACGATTTCGCTCTCTTTTCGACAGCCCAAATGTTTAGCGATGTTTTTACGCGCTGCATCGACTTCTTGCTTAGCCTTGTGACCATGCAGATGATCAATGCTGGAGGGATTGCCATAGATATCGCAGAAAAAAGGAAGCATCTTCTCTAGCACCCGAGGGTCTAGCGGAGTTGTCGCTTGATGGTCCAGATAAATTGGATCACTCATCACAGGGTCTCATTGTTCAGCAAGTTCACCAAGCCATCCAAACCCTTAACGCGATTGGTTAATAGCTCAACCCCCCGATTGAGATGGGCCAGAAAGTATTTGGAGCGAGTATTTTCCGAGATGTCCTGATCATGACACCACTGGGTAAAGAGAGATAGCAGCACCAGCTCATGCTCACCCAGCAGAGTATATCTATTGATCTCCTGCCCCGTTTCATCGACGAAAAGCTCGAGAGATGGAATACTCTCTTCCGCCAAGGATATTCCCAAAGCCAAACGACAGGCGATATTTGGAGTCAGCCCCGTACGGGACTTAAAAAGTTGCAGTTTTTTGGTCGACTCTTCCGACAACTTTACACGCTTAAAATCGAGACCGTTCAAGTCCAAAAGTACCCCCCTTTCACCGTAGTCATCTTTGTCGCATTGTCATATTCAAGACTGTAGGTCTGAGCAAGCGCAGGACGCAGCAGCTCAAAATACTGCTGATCGACTTCGGTGTTTGTCGAGAAGATCATTACTTGATGAGATGCGTTAGGAAAGAAGCGAATCACCAAGCTGTCTCGATGTTTAGAATCAAGACGCGCCAAGGGAGTATCAATGATAAAGGGTAATTTTTGACCGGAAGTATTTGCCAACGCCCAGAGCATCGAGATCGCATAAATTTCAAGTTCACCGGAAGACAGACTGCTCTTTCGGATTTCTTCGCCGTGCTCGTTAAATAACGCCACATGACAAGTTTCAGGATCAATTTCGATCCTCTCGATCATATCTTCCTTACGATGTAAGAAATTGAAGATTTCGGAAAAGGTTCCTTGCAGCGTAGCGACCTTTTGCTTCCTTAGCTCCCCGTGGTAACGCGAAAGTACTTTTTGCACTCGCTTTACATTTTTCAGTTTATCCGAAAGGGAAAGGACCTCCTCCATTTTTGCAGAGACAACAGCAACCTTTCTTTCCAGGTCTGCCTTGCGTAACTGCAGTTCGCTTATTTTTTCTTCTATACCAGCGCTACCAGCAAGATTAATCACTAGCTCGCCGTGCAGTCCTTCGAGGGTTTCATACATCGGAACCATGAATTTATCGTCAGGGGCACGTTGAATATTGGTAGTTATCTTTTCAAGAGCCCTGAACGATTTTTCCAGCGAACGAGATAACGTCTGTAGTGCAGTCGGCACATCTGTCTGTGCCTTTCCAAGTAGTGACAAAAGGTCCTGTGACTGCCGTTCAGACAAGCCAAAGACCACTTCGATATTCACATCCTCAGCAGGAGGTACAAACAACTGATCAATC
>SDWK01000855.1 GCA_004195335.1 Shewanella sp. | reverse complement strand
ACCGCGGCGGGTTGCCTGTTTGGCGCTCTCTTCATTTGTAAGCGGGCAAACTAAGTTGGAAGTCGGTCATGCGATTCGTTTCGATTCGACGGTGACGGCACAGACTCAGATCGCCTTCGTCACGCCGGGTATTGCCCTGCGTTGGTTGCAACAAGACGGATTAGCAAGTTTCGATACTGTGATTATCGATGAGTTTCACGAACGTCGCTGGGATACAGACCTCTTACTGGCTATGCTGAAGCAAAAGGTTTTGGTTTCTCCCGCTTTAAGGCTGGTGCTGACCTCGGCTACGATCGATGGGGAGCGGGTGACCAGCTATCTTTCAAATGCTAAACGTTTATATGCGCAGGGGCGAAGGTTCCACGTGGAACTTAGGTATCAAGCTAATGAAAGTCATCATTTGCCGGATATTCGTGGCGTAGAGCAGGCCGTAAAAACTGCGGTGAGTCAGTTATTAACAGAAACCGATGGCGATATTCTGGTATTTCTGCCGGGTAAACGAGAGATACAAGCTTGCTTACAGGCTTGCCAGCCGCTGTTAGGCGACATTGATAACAGTGGTCGTAACAGCAGTAAGCTGGAGCTCTTAGCCTTGCATGGGGGGATATCCCCTATGGAGCAGAAGAAGATATTGATCGAGTCATCCCGGCAGCGGGTGATCTTCTCAACCAATGTTGCCGAAACCTCGCTGACCATCCCAGGTGTCACCGCCGTGATCGATTCCGGGTTAGAACGGCGCACCCACCAACGAAACGGACGTACCGTGTTGTCGCTGACCAGAATTTCGAAGGCCAGCACCGAGCAGAGAAAGGGCCGCGCGGGTCGAACTCAGGATGGGATCTGTATTCGTCTGTGGGGCAAGGGGGCACCTTTAGAAGCGATGACACCGCCTGAGCTGCAACGTGAAGAACTGGTGGAGCCTATGTTGGCGGCTGCGGGGTGTGGTTATCGGCTATCTCAGCTTAGGTTTGTCGATTCGATACCCGTTAAGGCGTTAGCCATTGCCGAGCAAAAACTACAGTCCATGGGGGCCATCGATGAGCAGGGCAAGATCACCGAGCATGGACATAAGTTATTGCCGCTGCCTATCGATACTCAGTTTGCTCATCTGATTAGTGCCATGCCCGATGATGAGTGCCGTGGTCTAATGGTCGATCTGGCGGCAGCATTGAGCGTGCCTCAACGATTATTTAAATTGCCGACCTCTGAGCAGGCTTTAAAAGATCTCAATGAGTGGGAACCATTAGGTTGCGATGCCTTTACCTTGATCAAGCTGGTTCGTGAGCCGCTTGCTGAGTTTATGAGTGAAAATGGGCTTGTTGATCTCAATGGACGTAAAGAAGCGCGATTGCTGTCGAATCAAATTCGCTCGGCCCTGCAATTAGACAGACTCAATAATGTACAGCCTATCGAGCCTAAACAGTCTGAACTTCGTCAGCGCTGGTTATCGTCGGTAATTAAGGCGCTGCCTGAGTTGGCGTTTGTTCGACGAGAGAAAAGAGTGACCGCATTAGGTAATGGCTACAGTGAAGTTCAAATTGGCCGTGATAGCCGCTTCTGTAGTGAACTCAAAGATTTCAACGGCAAAGAGAGTGCTTTAGCTGCTCTGGTGTTCGATCAACATTCGATAGCGGGCAAGGGCAGTAAACAGACATTAAACCTGGCCAGCTGCATGGTACCGGTTTCGCTAAAGGCGTTACTCGATGCTGACTTAGGTGAGGAGCGCTTGGCCGAGAACAGAGAGAAGGGAGCATCTCACAAAGTAGTGGTCGAAACGATTTATGCCGGCCGGGTGATAGGTTCTCGCTTGAAGGCTGTCGAAGGCGAACAGGCTTTAGAGGCAATAGTGCGCAGTATTGCCGTTGGTCGTAAGTTTAAGGGGCTTGCGGTCAAGCTCAATGGTGATATTGCGGCATGGAATATCTGGTTAGCCTTAGGTAAAAACAAAGAGCAAGCCCCGACGCCGGAGTTGAAGGCATTGGGTAATGAACCTCTGGTGTTCGAAAGCTATCTTTTGAATAAGTTATCCGAACTTGGGGTCGCGAGCTTTGATGATCTTGAACTTATTGAGGACGAAGATCTGCTTTTTGAGGGGATCCCCGAGTGGGAACGTGAAGAGTTTGATGCCATGTATCCTACTCAGCTCTCTCTGGCTGATTTGAAGTTAACCGTGGAATACCTGCCAAAGCGGAAGTTGGTGACGCTGGTATATGCTGGAGGGTTGAGAAAAACAGGACCTAAACGGTGGGAATTGCCACGCTGGGTAGGCTGGAAGATCCAGTACCGTAAAGTGAGTAAGATTGTCGATGTGAAGTGATGTGGCAGTCGCTCCTGAAAGCGGTTTGGGAGTTTATCTTGTTAAATGATAAGTTGGATAGTTTTTGTACTGTAACAGATGGCTCATTCAGCATAAAAATAGGTGTCTTTTACTCTTCATTGTTCTTTAATATTTTTTAATTTTACTACCCAAAAATTGTGCCATGGAGGGAGGGCGCGATCTTTTACAGTATGAATAACTATTCAGATGTTTTTTTTTT
>SDWK01000204.1 GCA_004195335.1 Shewanella sp. | reverse complement strand
GTTACCCGCCTGATTGGCGATAAAGAGGATTAAGACGAAAATAAAGAGCTTGAAAATAACCCCTGGTCCATTATCTAAGGCCTGGGTCTTTGCCGCGGTAAACCACTGTTCAATAAGGCTTGATGCGACATCAATATTCAATACATCTTGAGTGATGTCACCTGAAGTGCTGAACAGCGTTTGTTTTAATTCGGCGGTGTCTTGATCTAAGGTATCGAGCAGGTCAATGACGACTGCCAGACTTGAGCTGCTCATCGCCAGTCTCTCGTTGAGCTGAGTGGCGAGTTTGGTTTGCTCCGAGCTGACATTGCTCCCAGCAAGGCTCGCTTCATTAAGCGCTACTATAAGCTTATCTTGCGTGTATTGAACGAGACTGTTGAGTTTGTCGGCGCGCTTAACCAATGTCTGGGTGAGGAGAACGGTCTGATCGCCGGTATTTAGCGCTAATTTTTTTGCCCATTCAAGCGTGTCGAATTTCGCTTCCAATTGCTGATCGCGTTCCCTCTCTCTTAGAGAAAGCTGCATCATGATCTCGGCATCGTTATCTTTACCCAGCCCACTTTTTAGTTGTTTGATATCGTCTGTGTAATAGGTATCTATCCGGTTGATAAAATCCAGATGCCCTTCAACCAGTGGGATCAATAGTTCACTATTTAACGGCGTCTCACCCATCAGCTCTTCGAGCTTCTGGTGCAGCAGTTGCGCATTCTTTTTGATTCGGTATTCGGTGAAGCTGATTAACTCGCCTCTGGTTTGTTTAAGGCGGAGGACATCTTCAGTTATCGAGTCCTGTAATAAGGAGAGTTCACTGGCTTGAGTTGTGGCTTCTATTGGCTTTTTTGTCGGGGACGGTGTTGAGGTTTGTGCTTGCGAAGGCATGCCACTAAGTCCAACGATGGCGAGCATCACCAAAGAGAGTATGCGATACATAGGTAAAATCCTGTTACTTTTGTCGTTTGCTATAGTATTACGTCCTATCGCTTGATGTAAATTCAGAACCTTAATTTTCGTTATTAGATATTTAAATGAGAGGCTAATGGAGGAGGCTAAGAAACAATATTTTTAATTCAGGTTCTGTTAAACTCATGCATCGAAATTTTTGTAAGAATTAGAGGCTCAACAAGTGTTGTGTACCCACTGTAGTCAGTCTTTTGGTGTGAACCTGGTTCAGAATCAACGGGGCAAAGGTTTAAATTCACAGATACAGTGTCCGCACTGTGAGGCTTGGCTAGGTAAGAGTCCAACATTGTCTCGTTTGAAAATCTTGGGTTTTTATATCAGTATCGCCGCCTTAGTCTTTGGCTATTTCAATCCAGAGTTCCGCAACTTGACTACTCCCGTCGCGATATTTTCGACGATGATTTTACTGGTCAGTCATATGATGGATCATCTGAAAGTCACCGAAGCACCCGAGAAGGTCGTGGTTGATGATAGTGAACATAGACGTAAGTACCGTTGATGACTTTTCACGGTAATTAAGGCACCCCCGAAATAAATGAAAAGCTTGAGTTTAGCAACCATTTTAGCAGCGAGTTTAACGGGGATACTCGGTATTTAGAATCTCGAACAAGACTACAATGGTTCAGATAGTCGCAGATAACAGAACTGCAAAAATTATTGAACAACTATCTGAATATTCATGAGCACTTCTTTGTGCACCCTAGCATTGGCTAGTCGATCACTTGAACCTGTGCTTCTAAGGCTGCTTCTACGTAGTAGATCCCACCGCCAACCGCGATGAAGAACAATGAGGTCCAAAGGATCATTTTAAAGTTTACGCGAAAGAATTCTAACATGGTCGTTAACTCCCCCTAGTGGGTATAATTTTCGAATAATAACAAACGTTATTAACGTTTCTGATGCAATATTAGTCCGTACAGCTTAAGTCAGTATTAATTACTCGCCGAAAAGATTTAACTTTCTATAAATACCCAGTTAATGTCACTTTATTGAGAAGGGCTCATCTTCTCTTACATTTATCTGCCATTGTTATTAAAATGGTAACTTGACTTAACCTTCTGTTTGCATAGACTTGACCGCAATTATTGGTGTTAGATTTTTCAGATCATTTTCTATGGTGTCTTTTTATGGTGAGAAGTAGTGTAAGACGAGGAGTTGCAATTTGGCTATCAGCCATATTGATCTGCCTGTCGTTTGCCGCTTCAGCCCATAGTGTTCAGCATATTGATGATGGCGCTCAGGATCACTGTACGCTCTGTTTCCATCAGCATCAGTTAAATAAGTTACTGCCAAGCAGTCTATTCAATTTTCCCATCTCAGTTCCAACCTTTGACGTCGTTAGCTATCAAGTTCGCGAGCATCATAGGGCCCACGTTAATGTCTTTCGCAGTCGAGCTCCTCCCGTCTCAGCGTTAAATCAAATTCAATCCATAGAAGTTTAATGTCTTAAGTAATCATCTTGATTATTAAGCGTTTTTGATTTTGTCCGCTTGCCCAAAGAAGGGCTAGGGGATGTTGCTGTATTTTGGAGAAATAAATGACCGTTTTTAATAATCGCATTTCTTGCGTGGCGGCCGCGTGCGCCTTGTTTTCGACTTCTGCTTTTGCACAGGACCCATCATTAACCAATCCTGCCATCAGTGCTGTACTTGATGGGTATTATCAAAATACCGAACGCCCAATGGCGGAGCGGAGTGAAGGGTTTGGTTTAGGGCATACCGAGTTGGCGATGAGCGCCAATATCGATGATATGTTTTATGGCAAATTGACCGCCGTGGTTGAGATGCATGAAGGGGAAACTGAATTGGGCCTAGAAGAAGCCTTTATCCAGACCCTTGGCATGCCTAATGGCTTCTCGGTTCGAGCGGGCCGATTCCTCTCTGATGTAGGCTATCTAAATAACCAACATGTGCATACCGATGCCTTTTCCGATCGTCCTGCGGCTTACCGTGCTTTCTTGGGCAGTCACTATTTTGATGATGGTGTTCGTCTCAATTACGTCGCACCGACGGATATCTATTGGGCTATGGGTGTTGAAGCTTTCAAAGGTGACAGCATGCGTGCCATTGATGAACATGGAGAGCGTGAATTCAAAGACTTAGGCATCTATACCGCATATACCAAGCTAGGTGGAGATATCGGTGTTAACGGCTCTTGGCAGGCCGGTCTGAGTTACATGCGTAACGAAAATGGTCGTATGACTGCCGATGAGCATGAAGAACATGTCGAGGAAGCTGATGATGGCCATGAGCACAGTCACAGTGCTAACTACACGGGGGAAAATACGTATATTGTCGATTTCGTTTATAAATGGGCGCCAAATGGCAATTATAAATACCAGCACCTTACAGTAAGTGGTGAATATTTTAAGGTCACTGATTTTACTCCGTTAGCTCACGAGGATGAGCATCTATCTGAGTCTAGTGTTGATGATCAGCAGGGTTGGTATCTCAGCGGTGTTTACCAGTTTTCTCCTAACTGGTCAGCGGGTTTACGTTACGGTGAAGTCGACACTCAGGAGATGCATGGTGATCACTTCGATGGTCAGAAGTTGAAAGAGAGTGAGGTCAGCTTAGCTTGGCATCACAGCCATTTCTCTACAGTGCGTCTGCAGTATACCAACCAGAAAGGCACTAATTTCGACGGTATCGAAGATGATAACGTCATTACTCTTCAATATGTTATGACTCTGGGGGCTCACGGTGCGCATCAATTCTAATCTGACTAAAATAGCTGCGCTTGCTTTGATGGCAAGCTATTCCTTTACCGCGAATGCTGGGCTGAATATTTTTGCCTGTGAGCCTGAATATGCGGCTCTTGCGAAAGAGTTAGCGCCAGACGCTAAGATCTATTCTGCGACGACTGCGATGCAAGATCCACATCAGGTGCAAGCCAGGCCAAGTCTTATCGCTAAGATGCGTCAAGCGGATCTCGCGGTTTGTGCCGGTGCCGAGCTGGAGGTGGGGTGGTTACCTATGTTGCAGATGAAGTCTTCTAATGCCAAGGTTCGCTCGACCGATCACGGGCTATTTTTTGCCGCGGATCAGGTGGCGACGTTAGACAAGCTCGAGTCTGTCGATCGTAGCATGGGAGATGTACACGCTCAGGGGAATCCGCATCTGCACTTTTCTCCACCGCGGATATTAAAGGTTGCCGAGACATTAACGGATAAGCTGATACAGCTGGATCCCGATTCGAAATCTGAATATCAAGAGGCGCTCAAAGGCTTCAGTAAGCGATGGAGTGAGGCTATTCCTGTATGGGAAGCGAAAGCTGCTTCTCTACGAGGCAAGAAAGTGATCGCTTACCACTCAAGCTTTCGATATCTGTTCAGCTGGATTGGAATAGAGCAGGTCGCCGATCTTGAGCCTAAACCCGGTTTGCCGCCTAGCAGCAGCCATCTGGCCAGCTTGCTAAAACGTAGCGAAGCTGGAGATATCATGGCGATTATCGTGGCATCGTATCAGGATGAACGTGGCGCCAACTGGCTAGGTGAAAGGGCAAACTTACCCGTCCAGATTTTACCCATGTCGGTAGGCGGTAATGAACAGAGCCAAGATCTTTTTAGCCTCTATGACAGCGTGTTAGATCTGTTATTGGCCGTTAAGAGTCACTAAGTCGCCATGTCTTAGTTGAAGTGATCGACACCTCTGAACGTTAGTCATAGAGGTGTCGATATTTTGTCTCTTACGCGAGTTACCTTAATCAAAGAGAATCATTTATGTTCGATCTCGATCTGCTTTCGATTTTATTACCGGCATTTGCAGCTGGAGTCTTGGTGTTATCAACCCATGTCGTTCTTGGGCGGCAAGTGCTAAAACGTGGCATCATATTCATCGATCTGGCGATTGCTCAAGTGGCTGCTCTGGGGGCGATAGTTGCTCACCTTAACCATGATATTGAGCATATCCCCTTTTCGGGTATCTGGATGCCAGCACTTTTTGCTTTGGCGGGGGCGGCTTTTATCGCCTGGCTATCTAAAAAAATGGCCGATGAATTAGAAGCGATCATCGGTTGTTTTTATGTACTCGCTGCAGTGGCTGCGATGCTGATGTTGTCTAATGATCCCCATGGTGCAGAGATGCTGAAACAGCTGATGTCTGGTCAGATCCTATGGGTAAATTGGTCTCAACTGATATTACCTGCCTGTGTATCGGCAGTGGTATTGGCCGTCCTATTTCTGCGGCCTAGGCTTCTCGATGGCAGTGGTTTCTATATCATATTTGCTCTTGTCATCACTTTGTCGGTGGAACTGGTGGGGGTTTATCTGGTGTTCAGCACCTTGATATTGCCGGCGCTTGCGGTTAATAAATTTGGCAATAAACACCGTTTAGTTGCGGCTTATCTGGTGGGACTAACCGGCTATATCTTCGGCTTAGTGCTATCGGCGAGTTTTGATCTGCCAAGCGGGGCGGCGATAGTTGCCACACTCGCTGTCAGTGCCATATTGTTCAGGCTGGTATTGGGAATATTAAAGCTTCAATCTTGCGATGATTCGGATGAGGTTCAAGCCGAATTAAATACCGATTAATCCGAATGAAATTTTAGGCTTGTCTGTTTGAGCGATGAGCCGATTAAACCTTGGTCTCTATCCGGCGCAAGTGTAAATTTGCCAATTTCAGTCTACATATGTAAACAATATATTGAGTCGGTTCACCTTGCTGGCTATACTGTCATCACTGATACCAAGGGAGTTAGTTGTGCTTTTAATCCTCAGATCGTTGATTTTAGCAGTCATGTTACTGCTGTCATTTGTTATTGTTGGCCTTTTCTGTGTGATCAGACCGCGCCATCGTGACAATGTACACATGTTCGCTAAAATATTTTCCTTTGCTGCACCTGTAGTAGGTATCAAGGTGATTGTTCGTAAACCGGTCGTTAAAACAGCCGAACCTTGTGTCTTTCTCGCTAATCATCAAAATAATTTCGATATGTTCACTCATACTGCGGCGGTGCCGAAAGGGACGGTGAGCTTAGGTAAAAAAAGCTTAGCGTGGGTGCCATTTTTCGGTCAAATCTACTGGTTGTCCGGTAATATTTTGATCGACAGAAAGAATCGCAGCAGAGCATTTGACACCATGGCTCAAACGGCGAAAAAGATAAAAGAGAAGTGTCTGTCTATTTGGATCTTCCCTGAAGGGACGCGCTCTCGAGGTAAAGGCTTGTTACCCTTTAAGTCGGGTGCCTTCCACACCGCGATAGAAGCAGGAGTTTCTATGGTGCCGGTGCTTGCTTCCGATCAAGGTCATATAAAACTTAATCGTTGGAATAATGGGGTTGTGATCATAGAGATGATGGAGCCTATCGCAACGACAGGCTTAGCCAAATCTCAAGTTAAAGAGCTTTCATCAAGAATTCATTCGATAATGTCAGCCAGACTGACCCAACTTAATCTGGAAGCTTCGGCCTTAATGGCTAAGTAGTCAGTCATGGGTAAGTCTATCTCGCATTTTCGACAGTGTTGGGTATAATCACACCAGAATTTTTATTGGGAGTTATCCATGTCAATTGATCGTTTACTTAAGGCACAGAAGCAGGAAAATTTGGAGATTGTTACGGCAATCTTAGATGATGGTTCTAATCCTGATGCTGAGTACACTATCGAGCATCACTTTTCATCGACTAACTTTGATCGCCTAGAGAAAGCGGCGGTTGATGCGTTTAAAGCGGGTTTTGAGGTGAATGATGCCGAAGAGATGGAGCTGGAAGATGGTTCCCTAATCTTCTGTTTCGATGCTATTGCCCATCATAAGCTTGAAGTGGAACTGTTAGATAAAGCCTGTGAAGCCCTACTCGTGTTGGCTGCGAAGCAGAAAGTTGATTATGATGGTTGGGGTACCTACTTCATCGATGAAGATGGTAACGAATACATTGACGAAGATGACGAAGACGACGACGTTGATGATGAAGAGTTCGAAGAAAAACCACTTCATTGATTTAATATAAAAATGCCCATCTTAGATGGGCATTTTTATTGGAGAGCGAGTCTGACGGTTATTTGGGAGCGTAAATAACGCAATTATTCCTTCCGGCCTCTTTGGCTTGGTACAATGCTTGGTCGGCAAATGATAACCATTGACCGCTGTTTTCAAGTTGGTCGTCAAGGCCGCTTATCCCCATGCTAACCGTGACTTTTATCAATTTCCCTTCGAAAACAAGCTCCGATTGTTCAATTTTTTTCCTCAACCTATCCGCGAAGTTAAGTGCATCCTTGGCGCAAGTGTTAGCCAGTACTACCGAAAACTCTTCGCCACCATATCGTCCCGCACAATCGGTTTCACGTAATGATTGCTTGAGAAGGTGGGATATATGCTGAATGATTTTATCACCCGCAATATGGCCATAGTTGTCGTTGACCTTTTTAAAGTGGTCGATATCAAACATGACCAGGCTGGTTTTATCGCCGTAACGGCTATGTCGATCGAACTCTTTTTGCATGCACATCTGCCAATGGCGACGGTTATGCAGTTGCGTTAAGCCGTCGGTCTGGCTCAAGTGTTCTAAACGTTCATTGGCTGCTTTTAGCTGTAGCTTATTGATGGCAACATCGGTCACGTCATAAACTATCATGCTGATATGAGTGATCTGTCCGGTTAGCGAGGACAGTGGCAATAGAGTGACATTTTGGTACATGAAGTCGGCTCTACCTGTGATAGGGCGGTAGTTTTTAAACTTAAACACATAGGGACGTTGTTCCCAGCTGATAAAGGCCCGATTCTTTAACAGGAAAACCGACTCCATCTTCTGTTTTAACCAAGAAGCTGGTAGGTAGTCAAACTGCTCGAATAGATTAGAGCCCTTAATGGCGTTAGGAGAGACACCGCTGTGGTTCTCCATAAAGCCATTCCAAAGCTGAATATCAAAGTTTTTATCTAATACTACCAAGCCAACTTCAATGGTTTGAACCATATCTATCAACCAATGGAGTTCGTTCATTGCGCTTTGGTCATATGACATATGATTGGTCCAACTTATTCAAACAGATAAGCGAGCTTATAATTAAGCGTCGGTAGTGAGTCTTCAGTAAACAACAACAGCAGATCGCATTGGATATCATGATCTTCTATGCGATAATTTATCTCCATTGCCAAGGTTCGGGACCATTTTTCTGAATTATCATGGATCAGATCATTGACGGTGCAGTGACGTCCCAGCACGACAGGATGACTCTGGCTGAACTTCATATGAAGCTGTTCCGATATACCATTTAAGAAGGCTCCAATAAGGACGTTACCGGTGTCAATCATCACCTCTATTTCGGTATTTCTATCTTCGGGATTCGCTAGCCCCATCAACTTTGCCATATCTTTAAATGAAGAGTCATGAAACAGTAACAGAGCTTCTCCCGCCACCCCAGCACCGATAAAGCCCTGACATAGAGCCGAAACGCTACTGCGTTCCTCGGTAGCCTTGAGCGTCATGGTTAACTCACTGACTTCGAGTACGTTCACGTTGGGAATGGGTAAGAGTACAAATACATCAAGCAGTTTAGCCAGAAGATCCGCCGCGCGTCCCATAGCAACATTGGCGACCTCCTGACAGGCATCTCTAAGATCAACTTCGATCATAGGGCTATCGTTAGCCTCTTCACCCAGAGCGATAGTGAGAATACCGTACTCTTGTAGAATATTACTGATGGCATCGGCGCTGACTGGTTTTTGGATAAAATCCAGAGCACCTAAGGCTTTAACTCGTTCGTGAGCTTTTATTTGAATATCGCCTGAAACGACAATAACTAGGGCTGGAAGATCATCTTGCTGAATGGTTTTTAGTACCTCATAGCCATCCATTACTGGCATATTCAGGTCGAGAAAAACCACTTCGCCTTTCCCGGCACGAATGGCCTCGATGCCTTCGGCACCATTGTTGGCAAAGGTGATTTCGACATCCCATTCTTTGGGAAGTGTTCGGGCCATCTGCTTTCTGGCCAGTGCTGAGTCATCACATATGAGTACTGGGATTGGCATTATTCTTTTAACATCCTAATTTGCTCATATATTCAAGATAACACTTATTATTGAACACGGTTGTTCAAATGATGAATTATGGGGCAGTATTTATTACATTTTTTGGGGCTAAAC
>SDWK01001044.1 GCA_004195335.1 Shewanella sp. | reverse complement strand
GGTTATGCTGGCTGGGGGAGTTGGTTTTTAAAAGGTGAGAAATTAGAAAAAATTGAGATTGAAAACTCTCTGGAAATTAATACTGTTAATGGGCAAAAACAAATGATTTTAAACCATGGTGGCTTAGCTTTAATTCCGCTTTGGGCTGTGAAGAATGAGTTGCACAATGGAGAGCTTGCTCAAGTTATGCGTGATCACAGCTTTTGCCCACATGGAAAAGATACGGCAGCTTATGCTATTTTTCTAAGACGAGAACTCATTTCCCCTAAAATTAGAGTGTTTCTGGACTTTTTGAAAGACCACTTAGTTTAAACGCTCCTATTATAATATCTATGCTGGCTGATGTGGTTTAATTGATGGCTGAATGTTTGAGTTCTAATTGTGATTAGATATTGCTCACAATGAAGAGACGCATTACTGATGCTGATTTTCTTTTTTAGTGACCGTTTAAAATAACATAGCCACCCATAATTCTTTTTGTTATTTGCAAGATATGAAGTCCGCTATATCGACTTCATATCTATGTGACTACGGCTGGCACTTAATTTTATATTCGGTTATCTACCATTAAGGCGAGAACTTATTTGGTCAATCTTTTGCTCCAAGGCGTCAAAGCGTTTTTGCATGATTTTCGCCAGGTCATTACTTTGTAAGCCGACTGCAACATTGATCATTTTGATTCCAGAATCATCGCTGGCTGTCCAGGCTCGGCCGACAATTTGCGCAATATCGTCTAATTCTATATTGTCAGCATTAACCGACCGTCCTATGCCGTTATTCAGTCCAGAGGCCAGGATATAATCGCCGACTTTGACTACGCCATGTACTGCAGTATAGAGCTGCCCCAAAAAGCCAACCATTACGTAATTGTCTTGTACGTCCTGTGACGGCATATTGCCCAGCACAGCAGGGGCACGCGAAATCACCAATAGATGATCAGCACCTTCGGTCCGTAAACTGACTCTGCCGCCAGTCACACCGACAATAGTTCCCCAGCGTAATTGCACATTGGTATCTTCGAGCTCAAGCCATTCTGCGTAATCGGCCCCCTTGGTCGCATAACTGATGCCACCGCTACCATTGTGCTCTAAATATTTAGCCAGTTTCATTCCGGCAACAGCGATATCAAACGGGTTGTTGGCGACAAAATCCAGCAGACCATTATTATAGCCCCAGTCGAGATAGTCATTAATAGCCCCCCCTTTAAAAAAGCAAGCTAACGCTTTCTCTGTATCGCGAATATCACAGATCGAGATTGAGGGGGGAGTGATTCCATTTGGAACACTAATGTCAACACTATCGATATTGATATCCGGTATACCGACTCCCGCAATAGAGGGCATACCAAGGCTAAATCCAGGGAAAGTGGTTACTTTTTTAAATGTTAACCCCGTATCCACTTTAATCAAACCGCCTGCTATAAGCTCTGTAGGTGATTTAAACAAGGAGCTGACAACAGGTGGCAAGGTGTAATCCTGATCTGCGGTAAAACCGCGAATCTCACCTGCAACATTGTTATTCTGGTCAAAAAACGTGACAAATTTGTTCTTACCGCTGACGGAGTCATCGTGAGCCAGCTTGATGGCGATGCCATCAGCGCCACTACCGGAATTAGGAGAATCATTTTCAAACAGAGCAATATATTGTCCTCTTTGCTCGCTGTCGGCTTGATATTGGCTGGTGGATTTAACATGTAACGCCGCTTGTGGGGATAAAGTACCTATACCCAGTTTATTGCCGCTGATGGTGCCTGAAACCGCCAGTGTTGGAGTTGCCAGCCCCTTGGTTAGATTGGCTGGTAGATTAAATGTAATGGCTGAAGAGGTAACTTTTATATCATCATTGTGAATGTTTACATCACCACTGCCGGCGTTAACTGTGATCGCAGAATTCTGAATATCGACATTACCATCGACGTCGATGGCGATAACATCTTCAATAATGCCATTCCGGGAATCTAGGCTATATTCTGGATCTACCACTATTGTGTAGTCACCCCGGTGTTTGGCTTTTTCACCTGTACTAACTGTCAAAATATAGGAGCCTTCAAGTTCAGCAATATTCGCAGGTAGTGAGGCCACTAAAGTCTGGTCATCATAATTAACCAATGCCAGCGCCGTAGTAGCAAGTTCTACTGTGGGGTAAACGCCATTTTCAAAGTTGCGTCCGCTCAAGGTGATGGTATCTTGTACCAGATCGATTGAAGCGCTGTAAATTTCCAATTGGGTGCTGTAATAAACAGCCTTGATGGTCAACACGTAACTGTCAACATCTTTGGTAGATGGGCCAGTTTTTACCTTGAGGGTGTAATCGCCATCTTGTATATCAGCGGTGAGTTCTGCCAAAATCTGGGAATCTGAATGGCTTTTCAGTGTCAGTTCTTGTTCTGCCAGGAAAACCGTTGGATTCCCCTTGGTAGTGAAGTTTACGCCTGAAATACCTACTTCTTCTTTGTCATAGTTTACCGTGATACTTTTGATTGCTAGTTCGTTTTTCGTACTGGCGTTGGCAAAAAATGCGCTCGATATAAAGATGAGAAT
>SDWK01001040.1 GCA_004195335.1 Shewanella sp. | reverse complement strand
AGCCTGTCTTGGCTAAACCACTTAACGACCATAGGGTAGATGGCGTGTTCTTGTTCGTGAACGCGCTCTGCCAATATCTCGGCGGTATCTTCGCTATAAACAGGCACTTTAGCCTGCAGGATAACAGGCCCCGAATCGAGTTCAGGTGTCACAAAGTGCACACTGGTACCGTGTTCTTCATCTTTAGCATCTATAGCGCGTTGATGGGTATGCAGTCCTGTGTACTTAGGCAGGAGAGAAGGGTGGATGTTGATCATCTTACCTTCAAAGCCTTGTACAAACTCGTCGCTTAATATGCGCATAAAACCTGCTAAAACGATAAGGTCCGGTTGGTACTTATCGATAGCGAGCTTTAGTCTGGCGTCATATTCGACTCTAGTTTCGTCTTTATGAGCCATCACACAACTGGTATCTATCTCATTTTGGTGAGCACGGATGAGACCGTAAGCATCAGCTTTGTTGCTGATAACGCCAACGACATCGGCTTTAGGGTTATCATCACATCCGTCGACAATGGCTTGTAGATTACTGCCATGACCCGAGATCAATACTAATACGCGACAGCTTTTGGACATTACAGGATCTCCACTTGCTCTTCATCATTATTGCGCTTGGCAATCTCACCGATTAACCAGGCTTTTTCGCCTTCGGCATTGAGCAGCGTGAGTGCAGCATCCACTTTGTCGCTAGGTAAGGCAACAACCATACCTACGCCGCAGTTAAAGGTGCGGTACATCTCAAATTCTGCGATGTTGCCGTTTTCCATCAACCAGTTGAAGATTGATGGCCACTGCCATGAATCACCTTGGATAACGGCTTTACAGTCATCAGGAAGCACGCGTGGGATATTTTCCCAGAATCCGCCACCTGTGATGTGTGCCATTGCATGTATGTCTGATTGCTCAATTAACTTAAGCAGAGACTTAACGTAAATTTTTGTTGGCTCGAGTAGGTGGTCAATTAAGGCCTTGCCTTCAAACTCTTGCTCAGGATCTGCACCGCTGACTTCAAGTACTTTACGAATGAGTGAGAAGCCATTTGAGTGAGGTCCGCTCGACGCTAATGCGATGAGTGAATCACCGGCAACAACTTTAGTGCCATCGATGATGTCTGCTTTTTCGACTACGCCGACACAGAAACCTGCTAAGTCGTAGTCATCGCCTTCATACATGCCAGGCATTTCAGCCGTTTCACCGCCGATTAACGCACAGCCAGATTGTACACAACCCTCAGCAATGCCTTTAACGACAGCGGTGGCCGCTTCAACGTCTAATTTGCCTGTGGCATAGTAGTCGAGGAAGAAAAGTGGCTCAGCACCTGACACGATTAAATCGTTTGAGCACATAGCAACGAGGTCGATACCGACCGTGTCGTGCTTTTTATAGTCAATGGCTAATCTGAGTTTAGTGCCGACACCGTCGGTGCCAGAAACCAGAACTGGGTGCTTGTACTTAGTTGGTAGCTCACACAGAGCACCAAATCCACCTAGGTTGCCCATAACTTCTGGGCGGTGGGTACGTTTCACGGCAGTCTTAATATTATCAACAAGTGCATTACCGGCGTCGATATCAACACCTGCATCTTTATAGCTCAGCTGGGTAGGAGTGCTCACGAAGATCCTCTCGGGTACGGGTACAGTACAGTATAGTTATTGGATTTTATGCGGCGCTATTCTAACAGTTTGTGACTGGCCTCGAAAGCGATGTTTTTTATATATAGAACAGACATGGGTCACGATTTAACGTGTTTTTGAAACTTTATGTTTTCCATTTTGAACAAATCATCTAAAATCATTAGAATTTGCTTGTTATATACGTCAAAAATCAGGAGAAGAAGATGAAAGTTGTTGAGGTTAAGCATCCTTTAGTGCGTCATAAAATTGGACTAATGCGTGCGGGAGATATCAGCACTAAACGTTTCCGTGAGTTAGCCGCTGAGGTCGGAAGTTTATTGACCTACGAAGCAACAGCTGATTTTGCGACAGAAACTGTGACCATCGAAGGTTGGAACGGTCCTGTTGAAATTGAGCAAATAAAGGGCAAAAAAGTCACTGTAGTGCCAATTCTTCGTGCCGGAATAGGCATGATGGATGGTGTACTTGAAAACATTCCAAGCGCACGTATTTCAGTGGTTGGTATGTACCGTGATGAGGAAACGCTCGAGCCTGTGCCATATTTCGAGAAGCTTGCCAGTGATATGCCTTCACGTATTGCCTTGGTTGTCGACCCGATGCTGGCAACCGGTGGTTCTATGATTGCAACTATCGATCTTCTAAAAGATCGTGGTTGTACCGAGATTAAAGCTCTTGTTTTGGTTGCTGCTCCAGAAGGTGTTGCCGCACTTGAAAAAGCCCACCCAGATATCGAGCTTTATACCGCTGCTATCGATCGTTGTTTGAACGAGCAGGGATATATTCTTCCTGGTCTTGGTGATGCAGGCGATAAGATTTTCGGAACGAAATAACTATCGAAAATTTGTTTTGAAACTCTGTATTTAAGCTCAGTTTCGTTAAACATAAAAAGGAGCCAATTGGCTCCTTTTT
>SDWK01000934.1 GCA_004195335.1 Shewanella sp. | reverse complement strand
CATTTAAATTATGAAAGATCAAGACTAAATAGATAAAACAGCTATATGATAATTTAAATTATTAATAATACCGCTCATCAACATCAATTCATTAACAAATAAAGAACATCAAAAACCAGATAAACCAAAAAGCAAAACCAAGCAGTAACCAAATACACACAAAACAAGCGACATTGATCAACAATGCTGGTGGCGGGATATACAAAATACAGGGCTATCTCATAGACAGGATCTTTGGCACAAGAAAGAAAAGCATGCCTATTGTGGCTGCTAAGTTTCCGCATAAAGAGTCATGAGCTCTGATATATAGATCTGAAGTGGGCCCAGTAGACGACAGAGAGCTGCTCCTAATCTTTTGCACCGGAAAACAATTATTGAATAAGCTTAAATCTCATGCTTTACCTAAAAAAGTCTATGGGTATAGATGAGATAAGGAAATCAAAGGGGGAATAAAAACAATTAATTATATTAATAACGACTATTGAAATAGTCATTTCATTGAACCGAAACCTCTCTATATTTATTTCAACCTAACCGCTCTTTACAGTGTGCTCGCAGCATATCTCTTAGCAGCAAAACCACGGGGGTGACATGCTCTCGCCCAGGGCAAACAAGATAGAGATCCGCTGACTCGCCTTGATAATCAGTCATCAAAGGTACAAGTCTACCTTCGATTAAATCTTCATCTAGATCCAGTGATGATTTATAGACAATCCCCTTTCCTGCAACGGCCCAGCGACGTGCAACATCCGCATCATTACATGTTCGATTTCCAGTGACTCTAACTTTAAACTCTCGACCATTTTTAGTAAAAGTCCATTGGTCATGAGTACGTTCGTCTAACATGAAGAAAAGACAATTATGCACTGAAAGTTGCTCGATTGACTCAACCCTCCCTCGCTTAGCTATGTACCCTGGAGAGGCGCACAATACCCTTGTCGCTGAACATATTTTAAAGGCCACTAAAGCGGAGTCTTTTGGTGTGCCTGAACGCAGTGCAACATCGATCTTGTCATGATAAAAATCGGAAAGGGTGTCTCCGATATGTAATCTGAGTTTCAGATCCGGATAATTATCGAGAAACTCATCCAGCCAGGGAAGTAACACATTTCGACCAATATCAGAAGGTACGGCAAGACTGACAACCCCTGAGATCTTCTCCTTCACATCATCGATAGCCTGCTGACCTAAGGTTAAGTCGGTAAGCGCCCTGCGACAGTGAACAAGGTAACGTTCCCCACTCTCAGTCAGTCTCAGACTGCGGGTACTTCGAATAAACAAGCGAGTATCGAGCCGTTTCTCCAACCTTTTTAATGCCGCGCTCGCCGCAGCTGGAGAAAGTTCTAATTCTGTCGCCGCGGCCGTAATACTGCCACAATCGGCGACTCGCACAAAAAGCGTTAGATCCTGTATCTGCATGGCGTCTATCCGAAAATGTGATTGAATATCATGATATACCGTTATAAGAAAAATAGAACTGGCTGCCCCTCATTCACTATCTTGCTCAGCTATCTTACCCAAGCCCAGAACCTCGCATCTTGAGCTAACTTGGGATTTGACCAAAAAAAAGCCTGCATTTAAGCAGGCTTTAGATAACGGCTTTACATCAGGCCGTCATTATACCAGCGCAAACGCCATCTTACGTCTCAGATAAGCAATCTGCTGCATGTGCGGTAGATCTTTGGGGCAATTATCCTGACAACCTAACAGGGTCATACAACCAAATACGCCATCCTGGTTACCGATAACATGATAGAAATCTTCAACAGTGCGCTCATCACGACTATCGAGCTCAAACCGTGCAATTTTCATCATGCCTACAGCGCCAACAAAACTGTCACGCATTTGCTTAGTCGCACAGGCTGAGACACAGACACCACATTCAACACATCGCTCCAACTCATACAGTTTAGCCGCTTCTTCCGGGGCCATAGGTGCTTCGATGCGATGCACATCGACATCATCTAAGTTAGGTTGTAGCCATAACTTAAGACGTTCTGCGAGTGCACGCATAAATTTCCCAGTATTCACCGACAGATCACCGATGAGTTCAAATCCCGGCAGTGGCATCAGGGTAATTTCGCCCTTAGGGTATTTACTGGTTAATGTACGGCATGCCAACGTAGGGAAGCCATTGATCACCATAGCACAGCTACCACATATACCTGCCCGGCAGACAAAATCGAACTGCAGAGAGGTATCTTGATGTTCACGTAACAAATTCAGCGCAATAAACACTGACATGCCCGGCGTCTCTTCGAGCTGGTATTTCACCATCTTAGGCTTGTCACCCGGCTCTTGAGGGTCGTAGCGAAAAATATTAAAGGTTAATGTGCGGCCCTGACTCATAATGCTTGTTCTCCTTCTGACTCTTCTCCAGACACGGGTGAGGCAGGTCTATCTAAATTGTCACATAAGCGTTCATTTCTCGCCATCAAAGCTTCGGGAACTTCGAATGGCATCACTGCTTGCTGGCGCTGATAACGGTCGGCGTCATCGCCCAGCTCACTTAAAATTTGAGTGATCTCTTTTTCACGCTTCTCGGTATCGGGATGGACAATGGCATTGTTAATTCCATAGCCGCGATATCCGGGCGGCAACTCCATCTTCATCACATCGAGGTCTTCGTAGCTTAGCTCAGGTGCGAGTGCATTTTCATCGGGCCAGCTGGACAAGGTTCTGTTCAACCAGTCTTTATCGTTACGTTGCGGGAAATCTTCTCGAGCATGTGCGCCACGACTCTCGGTACGTGCTGCAGCGCCGCAGGCAACCGTCAATGCGACCTTAAGCATGCGCTTCACGCGCAGTGCTTCGACCAACTCAGGGTTCGCGTGGCGTTTCTTACACTTAAGGCCTAAGTTTTTGGCACGCTTCAATAACGCTTGAAGTTCAGTCACGGCCTTCTCTAACTCGGGGCCATTGCGGAAGATACCCACGTAGTCCATCATTATCCGTTCCATCTCTTTTCTCAAAGCGAATGGACTCTCTGTTCCTAGACCGTCGACAAGTTCATCAATCTCATTACGTACCTTATCCACAAAGGATTCGGCCAAACCAGTGTTGATCTCTAAGGTATTTTCCTGACAGAAATCGGCTACATACTTACCGATAATCATCCCTCCTACCACAGTCTCAGCCAGCGAGTTACCACCCAGGCGGTTGAAGCCATGCATGTCCCAACAAGCGGCTTCACCCACACTGAATAAGCCTTTTAGCTGAGGGTTTTGCCCTGTTTTATCGGTGCGTATACCGCCCATAGAGTAATGTTGAGTCGGGCGAACCGGGATCCAATCCTTTGCAGGATCGATACCTAAGAAGCTCTCACAGATCTCTTTCACTTCACGCAAGTTGGTTTCGACATGTTTACGACCAAGAAGCGTAATATCTAACCACAGGTGAGGACCATAAGGGCTATCGACCCCCTTGCCTTTGCGAATATGTTCAGTCATACGACGTGAAACAACATCACGGGAAGCCAGCTCTTTCTTTTCAGGCTCATAGTCCGGCATAAACCGGTGGCCGTCTTTATCTCTTAACAGGCCTCCATCACCACGACACCCTTCGGTTGTCAAAATACCGACCGGTACTATGGCTGTAGGATGAAACTGTACCGCCTCCATATTGCCAAGCTTTGCCACACCGGTTTCCAGCGCGAGTGCCTGGCCAATTCCCTCACAGATAATGGCATTGGTTGACACCTCGTAAATGCGGCCATAGCCCCCGGTTGCAATCGTGGTCGACTTGGCAATATAAGCCCTCAGTTCACCCGTGATCAAGCAGCGGGCAACGACACCATGACACCGTTTACCATCGTGAATGATTGATAATGCTTCCACTCTTTCGTGAACGGGTATATCGAGAGAGATGGCTTTATTATCGACAGCATAGAGTAGAGAGTGACCGGTACCATCGGCGGTATAACAGGTTCGCCACTTTTTAGTGCCACCAAAGTCCCGCGCATTAATCAGACCATGAGCCTCTTCGGCCTCTTCGATAGTCACCTTTTCAGCGTTAACGACGACCTGACGAGGGCCTTTAGTCACACGCGTCCATGGCACTCCCCAGTTCGTTAGCTCACGCACAGCCTTAGGAGCACAATGAGCAAACATCCTTGCCACATCCTGATCGCAGCCCCAGTCAGAGCCTTTGACCGTATCTTGAAAATGTATATCTTCATCATCACCCATACCTTTAATGGTATTTCCAAGACTCGCCTGCATACCACCTTGAGCAGCTGCTGAATGCGATCGTTTTGCAGGAATAAGTGATAACACTACTGTGTCGAGGCCACGCTCTTTAGAAGCGATAGCAACTCTGAGTCCGGCCAGTCCAGCTCCGACAACTAAAGAATCGGTATATATCAGTTTCACACTTGCTCCTTACATAAGGCCTAAGGGCTCATTATTTTTATCATTTAAAACTGTTGGTTTAAATCTAAGTGATAGCAGGTTTCAGGTTCTTTGAATTCCTGACATTTTTTCGCTATGCATGTGGAAGGAACGCCAGCAATGACGCCAAACCAATGACCACAAATACCACACTCACTATCGTTTTCATCTTTTTCATTCGTGCACGGGTATTGAGATCTCGGGCGGCGCCCCATTTTATGGCGACTCTATATACGCCGATGGCGGCATGCAACTCCACGCAGAACAGAAGGGGCATATACAGCATCCATACACCATCATTCCAGATCCGGTCTGCCGATCCTGAAGGACCGATAGTTTCTGGTGCCGAGCCGATAAGCCACAGGTGTACGGGTAACATCAGCAAGATACCGATCCCAGTAATGGCCTGCCAGACCCAGAGCTTAGTATCTCCATGACTGATTGAGGCCATCTGCTTTCTTAGTGCGATCTGTTGTCTCAAGCTCAGAGGCAGCTTTTGAACCGCAATTAACACATGAACCAAGACTAAACTTGCGATAGCGATGACAATTAATGACACCACCCAAGGGTAACCATGGCCATCGGGGCTCAAAAAGTTCAGTTCCATCATGCCCGCGACCCAAGTCATCGCATCGGCGCCGAGCAATATTGATGACACCAGTATTAAATGTGTCCACAAGAACACGGCCAAAATAACACCAGAAATACTCTGGCTCATATCGAGCCAGCCACTACAATTTTTTATTGTTTTTGTTATCGCCATACATCCTCACTGAATTAATGTTGCTACATTAAACGAAGTCATCGAATAGACTAATCTAATCTCGCTCACATATCACTCAAAAAACGTGAGGCAGATCAAAACAGGGTTAAATAAACAACCAAGTTCTAAAATACTCATCTTTATGGAGTTTTGTTGACTATTCAGGCACAAACGGTTGGACTGGGATCGTCAAATCACTACCAATCATCAGGTAAGAGATCAGGCTCAATGAACCGATGACGATCAGATAGATGATCAACACTTTGATGATTTTTCTCAAGCCGCTTCTGTTTGCAGTCAGACCCCATTTAACCGCGACACGATAGAGGCCAATCATGGCATGAATAACCACGGCAGGAAGAAGCAACACGTAGAGTAACCAGGCATTGGCTTGATAAACACGCTCGGCAGAAAAGTGTGGCCCGATTTCAGGGTTAGTGATCATAGTAAAGATATGCACTGGTGCCAGGAAAAACAAAATAAAGCCGGTAACGAGCTGCCAAAACCAGGCGTGGCTATCCTTATGATTAATGCCGTTCATATGACGACGAAGTGCTCGCCATTGTCCAAATTGAACCGGAAAACGTCTCAGTGCCACAGCGGCATGTAACATGACCACCATAAGAATAAATACAGAAAATACTTTGGTGACTAAGGGGAAACCATGGCCGGTTTCACTAAACATTCCACCTTCGAGGAACTGTACGACTTGATAGAAGGCCTCTTTCCCCAGCAGGATACTGGACTCAAAATGCAGGTGAGCCAATAAGAAACAGCCCAGTAATATGCCAGTGACACTTTGAATTTTATCTGCCTTTGCAGACCAAGGGTGTCCTACAATGCCAGGGATGCTTGTTTCGGGAAGTAATGTTCTCACAGTAATTTTCTTATAGTGCCTATTGTCGGGATTTACACCTTATCAAGAAGAATTGAACTAAGAGTAATGTCCTGGTTGAAACGTGACCAAGCTCACTACTTGTCCTCCGGCTATTTGACGCGGATCACAAACAAAGGTAGCAACACAAAACAAAGGTCATACCACTTAACCAATTCAATTCAAATGGTTAGCGTTGGTTTTCAAACAAAACAATCGAATCATTTCATAACGATATCAGTCGTGTATACGGTTTTTTGCAAAACCGGATCATTGAGTACCCATTTAATTTTTTGTATCACCGAATCCAACCCATTAAATCCGACTTAAAAGGACAAACTATTGCTGCATCAATACCTCTCGAGTTGAAAAAACTGAGTGGATCTTAATTGATTACATATTTAATGTGATTGGTATTACAATGACCCAATTGCCGAACTTAAAGAGACGATCCCATGCCTTGGATCCAGTTAAAAATTGATACCGATAGCCAACATGCAGACGAATTAAGCGATCTGTTGATGGAGGATGGGTCTCTGTCTATTACCCTCGAAGATGGGAAGGACACACCTATTTATGAGCCCACACTAGGTGAGACGCCGCTGTGGAATCACACCGTGCTTACCGCACTCTTTGAAGCCGATAGAGATCTTGCCATTGTAGTTGAGCAACTCAAACAGCAACCTTATTTAGGCGAAGACTTTTCTTACAAAATTGAGCAAGTCGAAGATAAAGACTGGGAACGTGAGTGGATGGATAACTTCCACCCGATTAAATTCGGTAAGCGCTTATGGATCTGCCCAAGCTGGCGTGAAATCCCCGATCCTGAGGCCGTTAATATTATTCTCGATCCCGGTCTTGCTTTCGGTACTGGAACTCATCCAACAACCGCTCTGTGTCTCGAATGGTTAGACGGGCTTAACTTCGACAATAAAGAGGTGATCGATTTTGGCTGTGGCTCAGGGATCTTAGCCGTCGCAGCATTAAAACTCGGCGCAACTAAAGTCACCGGAATAGACATCGATTACCAAGCCATCGACGCATCTAAGGCCAATGCAGAGCGTAATGGCGTTGAAGCGCAATTAGCTCTCTTCCTTCCCGAAGATCAACCGAAAGATCTACAGGCCGATATCTTAGTAGCAAACATTCTTGCGGGTCCGTTAAGAGAACTTGCTCCTCTCATTGCAGAAAAAGTAAAGCCCGGAGGTCAATTAGCCTTGTCTGGACTACTTAGAGAGCAAGCCGAAGAAGTCGCCGAATTTTATACTCAATGGTTCGATATGGATGAGCCTGCTCACAAAGAGGATTGGAGCCGCTTGACAGGAATACGTAAATAGCGGTATTGGGCGGTACACCTTGTGCCGCCTAAGAATTATCACCTTTCAAAAGTCAAGAAAAAAAGTTTCTCTCAGGTCATTTATTGACCTTTTCACCAGCTCAAAAAAGGCGTACTATGACGCCCCTTTGAAGCGCTAAGGTATGTTGAGAATGCAGATTGGACCCTATCAACTGAATAATCAGCTGATCGTGGCACCAATGGCAGGTGTCACAGACCAACCCTTTAGAAATCTATGTCTTCGTTATGGTGCTGCCATGGCGGTGTCAGAGATGCTTTCGTCGAATCCTGAAGTTTGGGATACCGATAAGAGTCGCCAGCGCATGCTCCATGCTGGTGAGAATGGGATACGCTCAGTACAAATAGCAGGTGCCGATCCTGAGTTAATGGCCAATGCCGCAGTTGTCAACGTACAACAAGGGGCACAGATCATTGATATCAATATGGGCTGTCCTGCGAAGAAAGTGAATAGAAAGCTTGCTGGTTCAGCGTTACTGCAAGACCCTGTGCAGGTAAAAGCGATTTTACAAGCCGTGGTTGCCGCAGTTGATGTACCAGTAACACTGAAAATTCGAACTGGATGGGCTCCGGAACATAGGAATGGTGTTCAAATCGCCCAGATAGCCGAAGATTGTGGTATTGCCTCACTAGCCGTTCACGGCAGAACTAGGCAGTGTATGTACAAGGGAAATGCCGAGTACGACACAATTAAAGCTATTAAAAAGAATGTTTCGATCCCTGTTATTGCTAACGGAGATATTGTCACTCCTGAAAAGGCACGTTTTGTGCTAGATCAGACTGGTGCCGATGCTCTCATGATAGGTCGGGGTGCTCAAGGAAGGCCTTGGATTTTCCGAGAAATTCAACATTACCTCGAAACGGGTAATAAGCTAGCGCCTGTTGAGATGGATGAAAAGCGTCTTGTGATGCTGGAACATCTTAAAAACTTATATGCTCTGTATGGTGAATATAAGGGGATCCGTTTCGCTAGAAAACATGTTGGATGGTATTTGGACCAAGATGAACAGCGTCCATTCCGGGCCGAATTTAATCGGCTGGAAACTGTTGAAGAACAAGGTTCCATGGTGGAACGCTATTTTGATGAAATTGCACAGAATTAATTAAAGAGCAGAATACGAATGTTTGATCAGACTACTAACACAGAAACTCATCAGCTTACAGTTGGCAAAATTGAAACAGCTAACGGTACTATCAAGCCTCAGTTATTACGTGACGCTGTAAAGCGTGCGGTAACAAACTTTTTTGCTCAGATGGACGGGCAAGAAGCTGAGGAAGTATATGAAATGGTGTTAAGCGAAGTTGAAGCACCTCTGCTAGATATCATCATGCAGCATACTCGCGGCAACCAGACTCGTGCAGCGAACATGCTAGGTATCAACCGTGGTACTCTGCGTAAAAAATTGAAAAAGTACGGCATGAACTAAATCGTTCATCTCTTGCTTTAAATAAAAAAACCAGCGCTATGCTGGTTTTTTTATGCCTGCTTTTTATGCCGTAGTGTCAGGCTTTGAGACCCGCTCTGGCGCTTCCACCAAGATGTGATGATAGTTAGGTCTAATATCCGGTACTAATACCAATCAGTATAAGAAAGTGATCTACTCAGCGTGTTTTTTGGCAACTAATTCAAGGCGAATGGATGATGGAATGGTTGTTCCCTTGTAAGGCCATT
>SDWK01000525.1 GCA_004195335.1 Shewanella sp. | reverse complement strand
ATCTGTCAGTTAATTCTATTAATGAAGCCACATCTGAACGAAGATCTGGAATGAGTGTTTTCCGATATAACGTATTTTCTATCTCTCTCTTTAAATTATCTGCATGCTGCTCAATTCTTTGTAGTTCATCTAATATAGTTTTAAATTCTTCACTGTCGGCACCATGTCTTAAATAGGCTTTCCATAACTGAACAAACTTATGATGAGATAATGTGACTTGTTCTAAAAATGTATAAATACTCGCTTCAGTGGATTTGCTTTGGGAAAGTAAAGAAGTGACTCGAGAAAAACCAAACATGGCATCTCCTTTTATTATAGGAATGGGTGAAGGCCAGGTAGGAATAGGAGCAAACCTGGCCTTCTGGGAAGGACCTACTTAAACCCCTCCGTCATTTTGAATGTTGCTTTGGTTTTTGAGCCTTGATGACCACTAGAAAGGCCAACCTCTTGTACCTTCTGATAGAGGAACTGGTACGCTTCCTCAAGCTTCGCCTTGTCACTCACATGCCCCTTAAAGGAAAACTCGGTAAATGTTACCCGCGGTTTACGGTAATAGGGGGTCCAAAGCTGAAAGTCAATTTCCAGATTACTGAAGCGATCATCTTTCAGGGTTCCTTCCCATTCATTAGTACGCATCACTACCGTCTGGATAAATTGTTGCTTATTGCCTTCATAAATTGGACCAAGCATATCCCAGACAACTTTGTTCTTTTTCAACAAGTTAAAAACGAGTTCCATATCCAACGTCTTTACGTCGATATCACCTGGAGAATAGGGGATATCGTAGCTGACACTGTATGCCGCCTTACCTTCGGTATAGTCTATCTCGGCCTTCTTATAGTTTGATAGCTCACCAAACCCTTCAGGCGCTTTCGCTCTTAACTTAACCGTGATCTTACTCTTACGCGGCTTAGTAAGGTGCTCGCGTACGCGAATTTGAATATGCTCCGCCTTAAAGGCTCTGTCAGGCGTATCAATATAAGTCACCAGCTTTTGCGATAACTCATCATCAAATTTTATAAAATCAAATGCCTGCTTAAACGATGATGTCTGCGCTTTAGCTGCATAAGGTAAAGTCTTACCCACCCCCGTATTGACGTGATATTCGAGTGATGTGAACTCCCCCGGCGACAAGGCGTAAGCACTTGAACTGAGGCAAAGGTTAACTAAACCAATTAACAATAAATTGTTTCTCATAAGGTTACCTTAGAATGCAAACTGCAAACGAGCTTGGAAAATATTGGCATCTTGGTCATACATCATATCGCCATTGATATCTTCATAGGGCTTCTTGTAATCGGCAGTGGTGTGCACATAATTAAATTGCGCCTTTAAATTGTTTTCCAGGTACCAGTTAACACCAAGAACATAATCTGTTTTCTTACCACCATATATATCGGCTTCAACGTCGTCAAAATTGGCCTGGTCAACTCTTAGTGCCAATTCCCATGCACCATAGCCTCCGGCAGAGATGGCATTGTCAGGTTTAACCGTTTTAAATTTGCCAGTTTTCCCTTTATATTTCCAAACTTCACCGGTTAAGGTATAAATGGCTTGGAGATAGTATGAATCTACCGTCACTTCTGGCTCATCATCATCGGCTTGATCGGCTAACGCTGTTACATATTCCGCTTGAAGCAGGAAATTACTGTACTGGTACGCAACCTCGGCGCCATAATGTTGAAGTGACTCGGCATCAAACTTACCTGTATCAATCGTTCTTCCACTGGCTTTAGTATTGGGTCTCGCACGATAACGTGTCTCTTGCATCGCTTCGTTATTATTCACAAATAACGCACTGGCACCAAGATGAAGCAAATGCTCGCCGTTATCGATAACTGCAGAAGTAATACGGCCATTGAGTATGTCTTGTTTAAAGTTCTGATCGTCATCATCGAACCCTGCGTTAACTCCATAGCCTAAAGTGACGTTATAGTTGTTGCCCACATAACGCCATTGAGCACCAAGGGCTCGATCGGGAGAGAAAGTATCTGTCGATGCACGCTCTAAGAATGCCAGATGAGCAGAGCTTCCTGTTGCCTCTAAACCAAAGGCAAACTTTTGGAAGCCTAAAGTAAGTTGAGAGTTATCCCACCCCTTATAAGCAATGTTCGCATCCTTAACTTCAACTTCTGCAACACCATCAAAATCAAATTCTAATTCGTATTCCCATACATTTGAGAAATAGCCTTCTAAACCAAAACGAATGCGTCTGATGCTAGCTTCATTAAATGAATCCTCGTATTCGCGCTTGCTACCGGTATACATCTCATCGGCACTAACATAATCAGTCTGGATTCGAGCCTTAAACTCCAGAGTCGAACGGCCATCTTTAGAGATAAGCTCAGGACTTGGTGAACTCTTAGAAAATTTAACCCGGTCGACCTGTGAAGCGGCATCTTTAGCTTCGATAAGCTCAACTTCGAGCATATCGAGTCGCTCTTCCAACTCGGTAATACGATCTTTTTCAGACGCGACAACATTGGTCGATAAACAAAGAAGTGAAGCAGTAACAGCAAGTGCAACGATTGAGACTCTTGAAACATTA
>SDWK01000524.1 GCA_004195335.1 Shewanella sp. | reverse complement strand
ACTAGATCCAGCGAAAGAGCAAGTGGAAAAAGCTGTTGTCCGAACGCCAGCAGCGGCGTAATTGGCACATTGACGAGATTCGAGCACGTTTTCGAGGCCATTGAGCAAATAGGCCGTAAACTGATCCGTAGCACCAGTCAGAGGCGAGCCGATTTTGCGATGACGATGATGCTGGCTTGCTACAACCTGAAGCGGCTTGTTTCTTTGCAGAAGTCTGGAATCGTTGTCTTCTGGCGCCCTAAATGGGCCAAATTTCTGATACCTAGGCATTACGAGGGTGAAACCGCGTACAATGGCAATGCTTTTACAAAGCAATTTATGCTGAATTCGGTGATCATCTTGCGGAGGTATTCACTGAAAGCCTCGGGTTACCCGATGGGCGTTATAGGGAAAACTGAACTGATGCGAGGCTTCCATTGCCAACCCTGTCAGACCTTTATGCTGCCGCTTGTCACAAGTAGCAGAACCTTGCAGTACTCCAATGCTTTGATAGAAAAAATCAAACCTATTGGGGAAGTGATAGAATCAGCCGCAAAAGAAAGCAAACCTCAAAAGGCAAAGGTATGAAACCCGTCAACAATAGCGATCAACTAAGCGAGATAGTGATCGAAGGTTATAAATCCATAGTGCATTGCACAATGGAGATGGGGTGCCTGAATGTTCTTATTGGTGCCAATGGTGCCGGTAAGTCCAACTGTATAAGCTTCTTCCGCTTAATCGCTGTTCTTCTGGATCACCGTTTACAATCTTTAGTAAGCAAATCAGGCGGGCCAGACACCCTGCTTCACTTCGGCCGCAAAAAGACAGAAGCGCTTAAAGCGGAACTGTACTTTGGTAATAATGGCTACAAGTTTGCCTTAGAACCGACAAACGACAATCGGATGATGTTCCAGCGTGAAGCGCTGTGGTGGAACGTTAGTGGAGATAAAGGAGTTTACTCCGGCCACTTTGAATCTATAGCCGACCAGCACAAGTCCGGTATCAAGCAGTACACCTTGCCTATTATGCGCCGTTGGCGTGTTTATCATTTCCATGATACAAGCGACAGTGCAAAGGTTAAGCAAACGCATCGAATAAACGATAACGACTATCTGCGAGAAGATGGCAGCAATCTGGCAGCCTTCTTGTTCCGGCTGAGTAAAAACCACACCAGTCATTACAAAAGAATGGTTAAGACAATTCAGATGGTTGCTCCTTTTTTTGGCGACTTTTATTTGCGTCCAAGTCCAGATAACGCAGATTTTATACAGCTGGAATGGACCGAGAAAGATCAGGATGTACCGTTCAAAGCCAGTGAGCTTTCTGACGGCACCTTACGCTTTATATTGTTAGCAACTGTGATGTTGCAGCCAGAAGACTTTATGCCTAGTGCAATCATTGTCGATGAGCCAGAATTAGGGTTACACCCTTACGCGATCAACGTACTGGCAGAACTAATTAAAAGTGCTAGTAACGAACATCAACTCATCATCTCGACCCAGTCCGTGGAGCTGGTCAATCAGTTTGATGTTGAAGACCTAATTGTCGTGGATAAGCACAAAGGTGCATCTACTTTCAAGCGTTTGGACTCAGATGCTTTAAGTGAGTGGTTAGAAGATTACAGCCTTGGCGAACTCTGGAAGAAAAATCTCTTGGGGGGGAGGCCACAGCGATGACCAGAGTGAACGTGTTTGTTGAAGGGCAAACGGAAGAGACCTTCGTTCGTGATGTACTTTACCCATATTTTGCTAATCAAAATATCTGGTTGACGGCCATACTGGCACAAACTAGTCCCGGATATAAGGGCGGAATTGTCAGCTATGCAAAAGTTAAGAATCAAGTCACGCGATTGTGCAGGATGGACACGGCGGCTTATGTGACCACGCTCATCGACTATTATGGTTTGCCTACAGACTTTCCGTCATTCTCTAGCGGAGGACAGGGGAACGCCCAGCAGAGAGTTAATTTTCTGGAACGGGCTTTCGCTCAGGATATTGGAGAGAGAAACTTCTTACCTTATCTGGCACTCCATGAATTTGAAGCGTTACTCTTTTGTGATCCTGTGAAATTCCAAGACTGGTTTGATGATCAGCGAGCTATTAATAAACTAAAAGAAGCTATGGAATCAGTTACCAACCCTGAAGAAATAAACAACAGCCCCCATACAGCCCCATCGAAGCGTATTATTGAAGCGCTACCAGCTTACAAGAAAACACTACACGGCCCAATCATAGCGGAGGAAATTGGCATTGATTCCATGCGGAGGCAGTGCCCGCATTTCAACGAATGGATTGAGAAGATTCTGGTTCTCTGATGCCAAGAGACGCTCCTGTAGGAACCGTGCATAGTACACCTAGCCGGCTAATCAGCCCGCTACTTTGACCAGTGTTCAGCCCCCAGCAATGATCACTTCGGTTTCCATAGTTAACTGGTCAAAGCTCGACGCTGATAGTGATCAATACCACATGCAGAGCAACAACATCGTCGAGTCTAAAGGTCTGGTTTGGGGCCACTAGGAGAAGCGTCAGCTACGCGCACTAAGCAGACGTTAGCTGGACAGGGTTATGGG
>SDWK01000928.1 GCA_004195335.1 Shewanella sp. | reverse complement strand
AATCTGAACTTGGATTTTAATCTGGCAAGCTGTTAGGTTTAGTTTTTACTTTAATACCCTACAGGGAAGCAAAAAATGAATAAAAAGACCCTAGCATTAGGCTTTGTCGTTACGGCTGGTCTCATTTTTAATGCCATTGCTCATGATCACAGTGATGATACCAAAGGCCTGGCTAACGCGGTGAAGAGTGATTTCAGACAAGCCAAAAATGTTGAGCGAGATGGGTTTCGTCACCCATTAGAAACCTTGTCATTTTTTGATATCAAAGCATCAGATACCGTAGTCGAACTTTGGCCGGGAGGAGGGTGGTATGCTGAAATCTTAGCCCCCTATCTGGCGCACGGCGGCAACTATATCGGAGGGAATTTCGATACTAATCCCGATGATGAGAAAATGCGTAATGGTTATCGGGCTAAAGCAGGGAAAAAGTTTGACCTCTGGTTAGCCGATAATAAGGCTCATTTGGGCGACGCCACCACGGTGACCTTCGATCCGCCTAATTACTATAAACTAGGTGATGATAACAGTGTCGATGCGGTGCTGACATTCAGGAATTTGCACAATTGGGCCATGAAAGGTTATCTGCAACCGGTATTTGAGTCGGCCTATAACGTGCTTAAATCTGGTGGTACCTTCGGGGTGGTTGAGCATAGAGCCAACCCGGGAATGGATCCGAAGACGGGATACATGGATCCAGCTGAAGTGATCGCCTTAGCCGAAAAGGTGGGCTTTACACTGGTTGAACAATCAGAGGTTAATGCTAATCCCAAAGATACCAAGAGTTACGCCAAAGGTGTGTGGACACTTCCACCCAGGCTGGCATTAGACGATCTGGATAGAGAAAAATATCTCGCTATTGGTGAAAGTGATCGCATGACCCTAAAATTTATCAAGAATAGTCAATAATACACTGACAATAGAGGCTATATGTGGCAATCTTGCGCCCCCGAAAATGAGGTTGAGTTTCAACTGCCTCATATCCGTCTTTCAGGTCGCCGGTGGGGGGCGCCCGATAAGCCATTAATACTTGCCCTGCATGGGTGGCTGGATAATGCCAATAGCTTTGCGCCTTTAGCCGAAGAGCTATCCTCTGATTATCAAATCTTAGCGATAGACTGGCCTGGCCATGGCGGATCGGAGCATAGACCTGGGTCATACCCGCTTCATTGGGTTGATTACCTCTATGATCTTGAGCTTTTGGTTGAAAGATTGTCACAGCGACAAGTACCTGCGGCCATTATTGGCCACTCTCTTGGCGGTATCGTTGCGTCAGCCTATACCGCTGCTTTTCCAGAAAGAGTGGATAAATTGGTGTTGATTGAAGCGATTAGCCCGCTCTTTGAGTCAGCCTCGAAGAACAATCAACGGCTGCGACATAGCTTTATCAGCCATGCCCGTTTTTTAAAGAAACGCGATGATGATCCAGCAGTGTATGACTCTATCGAAATTGCCGTGAAAGCCAGAATGCGGTTAACGGGATTGGAAGAGAGATGGTGCCGTTTGCTGGTCGATAGAAATATGCAAAAACATGACATCGGGGTCAGTTGGCGCAGCGATCCAAGGCTAAAATTAGATTCGCCTATCAGGCTGACATTCGAACAGGTCGATGCTCTGATGAGCAAGCACAGTACTAGGACTTTATTGATCACTGCGGACCAGGGTTACTCGGAGCTGAATACACTTTTACCGAAAGCAAAAATGTGGTTTAAACACCTTACTTGCGTCGAGCTGCAAGGTGATCATCACTTACATATGGGAAATGCCGTTGATACGGCTCGCACCATTAGCAATTACTTAACATCAATTATCACTAACACAGATTGAAAAAGAGACTAGGCTTTTTACTCTATTTATGTGATGATGCTCAAAATTAAAACGCCTGTATGAATCAGGTGAACTTAAAAATAAAAATTATAGCCAGTGTTATTGCTTGTTGTTTTACAAGCGTTTTACAGACAAGAGTGGTCTGTATCCACTGCATGTGGGATATTAGGAGAGATTTGTGGAACAGCTTTGGATAAAGAACTTACCTGATGATGTACCATCGGAAATTGATGTAAACCAGTATGATTCGCTTGTCGATATGTTTGAGAAATCAGTATCGAAGTATGCCGATCAACCAGCGTTTGTTAATATGGGTGCGACACTGACTTATCGTAAGTTAGAAGAGCGAAGCCGCGCATTTGCCGCCTATCTTCAAAATGAACTTAAGTTAGTCAAAGGCGACAGAGTCGCCATTATGATGCCTAACTTACTGCAATATCCTATCGCGCTGTTTGGCATATTACGTGCCGGACTGGTAGTGGTGAATGTTAACCCACTCTATACCCCAAGAGAGTTGAAGCACCAACTGAATGATTCCGGTGCAAAGGCGATTGTTGTCGTCTCTAATTTTGCCCATACACTCGAGAAGGTCGTCGATCAGACACCTGTCGAGAGCGTGATCCTGACCGGGCTTGGTGATCTCCTTAGCGCGCCGAAGCGGACATTAGTTAATTTTGTCGTTAAGTACATCAAGAAGATGGTACCAAAATACGATTTGCCCCAGGCCATCTCGATGCGAAAGGCGTTATCGAAAGGCAGAAGTCTGCAATACGTTAAACCTAAACTGGTTAACGATGATCTCTCATTTTTACAGTATACCGGCGGGACTACGGGGGTATCGAAAGGAGCCATGCTGACACACGGCAATGTAGTCAGTAATCTGTTACAGGCGGATGCAGCTTATTCACCTCGGCTGATCGACGGCAAAGAATTTGTGGTGACAGCATTACCTTTGTACCATATCTTCGCATTAACCGTGAATTGCCTGTTATTTATGCATAAAGGCGCCAACAACCTGCTTATAACCAACCCAAGGGATTTGCCTGCATTCATCAGTGAGCTGAGAAAGCATCCTTATACGGCCATTACCGGAGTTAACACGCTCTTTAATGCCTTGATCAACACGCCGGAGTTCGCCGAGTTAGACTTTTCACAGGTCAAGTTGTCTATTGGTGGCGGCATGGCTGTACAGCGCGCCGTGGCCGAGAAGTGGCAAAGAATCACTAAGAACAAACTACTCGAAGGTTACGGTCTGACAGAGGCCGCTCCTTTAGTGAGCTGTAGTCCCTATAATCTTGATGGTTATAACGGTTCTATCGGCTTCCCGGTTGCCATGACGGATATTCAGGTGCGTGATGACGACGGTAAAGTTCTGCCTCAGGGAGAGTCTGGTGAACTGTTTGCCAAGGGCCCACAGGTGATGAAAGGCTATTGGCAACGCCCGGAAGAGACGGCGAATGTTATCGATAGCCAAGGTTATCTGGCAACAGGTGATATTGGCTATATGGATGAAAAAGGTTTCTTTTTCATTATCGACCGTAAGAAGGATATGATCTTAGTCTCGGGCTTTAATGTTTTTCCAAATGAAGTCGAAGAAGTGGTCGCTATGCATCCTAAGGTGGTTGAAGTTGCCGCGGTCGGTGTGCCTAGTGAGCTATCAGGAGAAGCTGTGAAAGTGTTTGTGGTGCAAAATGATAAATCTTTAACCGAACAAGATCTCATCACGCATTGTCGTAAGCATTTAACGGGATATAAAGTTCCTAAACTGGTAGAATTCAGAGACGAGCTACCGAAATCGAACGTAGGTAAAATTCTGCGTAGAGAGCTGAGGGATGAAGTTAAGCCTAGTTAACGACCTCAGGAGCAGATGACGAGTGTGTTTATCTCGCTTTCTTAGCCGGCTATCAGCCGGCTTTTTATTTTGTAGCATTCCATCTTCCGGGAGAACAACTTGTTAGCGTTTCAATATATAGATGACGATGCGAGCTTAACTGAGCTTGTATCGAAATACCGTCAGAGTCCTTTACTGGTCTTGGATACTGAGTTCGTACGAACACGTACCTATTATGCCCGACTTGGTTTGATACAGGCTTACGATGGTAAAACGTTAGCATTGATTGATCCGGTTGCCGTTGGCAACCTGTCTGAGTTTTGGAGCCTGCTCACTGAGCCCGAAATTACCACGGTATTACACTCTTGCAGTGAAGATCTTGAGGTGTTCGCCCGTAATGGTCAGTGTCAGCCAATTCGTCTGTTTGATAGTCAGATCGCAGCATCACTGTGTGGTTTCGGTCATGGACTGGGCTATGCCAAACTGGTCGAACAGACTCTGGATATCGCGCTCGATAAGGGTGAATCCCGCACCGACTGGATGAAGCGTCCGTTAAGTAAGGCTCAACTCAATTACGCCGCCAACGATGTTTACTACCTCTATGAGTTGTACCCTCAACTCCTTCAAAAGTTGGAAGATACAGATAGACTGGGCTGGGTATTCGAAGAAGGTGAACGTATGACACAAGGGCGGTTAACTCCACCGGATCTTGAGCTGGCGTACCTGAAAATTAAGAACGCCTTTCAGTTGAACTCTAAGCAGTTAGCTTACCTTAAGGTTTTGGCTACATGGCGATTAAACAAGGCGGTATCCCGAGATCTTGCCGTAGGATTTGTGGTGAAAGATCATGCCTTGATTGGTTTGGCTAAAAAACAGCCGAAAAGTGTCAATGAGCTTAATCAGATGATCGAGCTGACGGATCAGGAAAAACGCATACATGGCCGAGATATATTAGCACTGCTCGAAACAGCGGATCTCGATAACCTGCCGAAGCCCATCGATGTGTTAGCATTGAAGAATGGTTATAAGTCATCATTTAAGACAATTAAAAATTGCCTGACCGCCATTTCTGAAATGCAGGATGTGCCGATTGAGCTGCTTGGCTCTAAGCGGCATATTCATGAGTATCTGCAATGGTTCTGGGATGGTAAAACCGGCGATGTTCCGTTGTTGTTAAGCGGTTGGCGCGGTGAAATTGCTACATCACCATTGGCTGAATTGGCGTTGTAACTTTTGTATCAGATAAAAATAAACCCGCGATTTTCGATTTAAACGCGGGTTTTTTTGTGGCTTGAATTAATGGAGTCTTATTTTTCGGGTAAGGTCACATTCAACTCAAGCACAGAAAGTTTATCATCATTTTGATCCAGTTGAACTGAAATCTGGTCTGGGTCAATATGCACGTACTTCTTTATCACCTCTATGATCTCTTGCTTCATCTGAGGAAAGTAGTCCGGTGCATCTCTCTCTCCACGTTGATGCGCCACGATGATCTGCAGGCGTTCTTTGGCCGTGACGGCCGTATTTGGCTTATTTTTACTTTTGAAATAATCGAGTAAAGACATAGTTAGCTACCAAATATCCTTTTCAAAAAGCTTTTCTTCTCTTCAGTTACGAAACGTAAAGGAAGTTCTTCACCTAGCAAGCGATCAACACTGTCGCTATAGGCTTTACCTGCGTCACTTTCTTGATCCATGATAACGGGGACACCAGAGTTCGATGCCTTCAATACGGCTTGAGACTCTGGGATCACGCCGATAAGCGGAATAGCTAAGATCTCTTCGACATCTTCGACACTGAGCATTTCACCCGTCGTGACACGACTAGGAGAGTATCGGGTTAATAGCAAATACTCTTTAACAGGCTCTAAATTCTCTTCAGCGCGCTTAGTCTTACTCTGCAACATACCGAGAATACGGTCTGAGTCTCTGACTGAGCTGACTTCCGGGTTGGTTGTCACTATGGCAATATCGGCAAAATAGAGTGCCATCATAGCGCCAGTTTCGATACCAGCTGGCGAGTCGCAGATGATGAATTCAAAATCTTTAGCCAGATCATCGAGAACCCGACCGACACCCTCTTTCGTCAACGCATCTTTATCACGAGTCTGAGAGGCGGGAAGAATAAATAATTTTGGACAACGCTTATCTTTAATCAAGGCCTGATTGAGGTTGGCTTCACCATTGATGACATTGACGAAGTCATACACGACTCGTCGCTCACAGCCCATAATAAGGTCTAAGTTACGAAGTCCGATATCAAAATCTACAACGACAGTCTTGTGTCCCTTTAATGCCAACCCGGTTGCAATAGCGGCACTGGTAGTCGTCTTACCTACGCCACCTTTACCCGAGGTGACGACAATAATTTGTGTCATGTGTTGTTCTTTCCTTTTTCTGTCTTAAAGAGGCAGTGACTCTATGGTAAGAGATTCACCATCGAGACGAATACAGCCACTTTTTGTTGTGCTGTTGGCCTGAATATTGTCAGTTAGCCAGTATTGGCCCGCTATGGAAACGAGTTCGGCTTCCATAGTGTGTGCAATGATGACGGCGTGTTTGTCACCAGATGCACCTGCCATGGCTTTACCACGTAATGTGCCATAGATATGAATGCTACCATCGGCAATGACCTCGGCGCCATTACCCACAGTTCCAATGACCACAAGATCTCCATTTTTAGCATAAATCTGCTGTCCGGAACGAACATTTTGTTTCACTAATTTGGTTGTCTTAGGTAATTGTGGTTGAGATGGAGCCTGCTTTCCTGATTTGATTATCGCGAGCCCTAGTTTTTTAGCCTGTGCTGACAAGGTGTTAATGGCCGCGGTGATCCCAACAATCACTAATTGTCGTGAAGTGAGAAGATCTTTAAGTGCGGCAAGGTTAAAACTCGAGTCAGAAATTGAGCTAAGATTGACAACAAGGGGAGCGCCGATAAAAAACTGTGGGGCGATAGCAAGTTTACTATCAAGTTCTGCCGCTACCTTTTCCAGATCAATGTTATTGATATGGAGTACAGAAAGCGTAAAAGATGAGCCTTTTAACTCTAGGCTGGGTGTCTGCATTGCGACATTGCTCTTTGTAAAATAATCAGGCTTAGCGCTGATTTGCATTATATTAATGAACGACCATGTTATAGTGTGGTTTCGTTACTGGCAAGTTGAATAGTTTGGAAAATAGATAGTATATGATCTGTGCTGTATATAAGAGTCGATGTAAGGTCGACAGCTACCTTTTCATTGAAAAGCGTAATGAGTTTGAGCGTGTACCGGAAGCATTGATGGAGATGTTTGGTGAGCCTGAATTAGTGATGATCTTACCCTTGATGAAGCGTGACCATTTAGGGTTCGCAGATATCAAAAAAGTAAGAAGTGAACTTGCCAAAAAAGGTTATTACTTGCAACTCCCCCCACCGAAAGTTAATTTACTCGAACAGCATAAGCTGGAGATTGGCTACAGTCGAGATTAGAGCCATAAAGGAATAATGGAAAAAGAGGGAGTAAACATGGTTTGGAGAACACTTGGAGTCTTACTTGGTGCAACTGTGCTGAGTGGTTCATTACAATTGGCTATGGCGCAGGAAAGTCAGGGGAACAAGAGTTTTGTCGACTATGTAGCGACACTTAAACTGGAAGCTAAAGAGCAGGGGCTTGATAGTCAAACTCTTGATAGCGTTTTCCCGAAAATTAAACCCTTCAAACGTGCTGTGTTTGTCGATAACAAATTGAGTGAGCCTAAGACATCTCTGGAAACCTACCTACCTGATGTCGTTCCCGAATGGAAAGTTGAAAAAGCCCGATCTCTGTTCAAGACTCACCAGTCTGAACTTGAAGCTATTGGTGCTAAATATGGTGTCCAGCCTAGGTTTATTATTGCCTTATGGGGCATTATTTCCGATTTTGGTGCTGAGTCAGGCCATTTACCCTTACTATCTGTTTTGGCTTCCTCAGCCTATGAAGGCACGCAACAGGTTTTCTTCAAAGATGAGTTTCTTGCCGCGTTAACGATCATCGATCAAGATAATATCGACTTTAATACCTTAAAGGGCACTTCGACCGGCATTATCGGGCAAACTCAGTTTACGCCCAGTCAATATCTCACTTTCGCCCAAGACGGCGATGGAGATGGTAAGAAGGATATTTGGAACAATACTCAGGATGTTTTTGCTTCGCTGGCTTTTTATCTGCAACAGGCCGGTTGGAAGAGTGATGGTACCTGGGGGCGTCAAGTGCTCCTTCCTAAAGAGTTTGACCTGTCACATTCGTCACTCGAAATAAAGAAAACGTTTACCCAATGGTCTGCGCTCGGTGTGACTCGTTTCGATGGTTCTGCATTACCTTCACGGGATGATATGCAAATTTCATTGATCATGCCCGATGGTGAAATTGGGCGTAAATATCTTGTTTATGACAACTATCGAGCCTTGCTTAAATGGCGTAAGTCTGACTATTTTGTTCTCTCGGTGACCTATCTTTCGGAGAGGATCAAGTTTCCGGTGATAAAGTAGTGTAAAATAGCCTGCGAGAGTGGGCTTTTTATAGAATTTAATCATGTCGTTTTGGAATAAAAAAACTTTAGCAGAGATGGATACCCAAGAGTGGGAATCTCTTTGTGATGGTTGTGGTAAATGTTGCTTAAATAAGTTGATCGATGATGAAACCGAAGAACTTTATTATACAAATGCAGCCTGTAAATTATTAGATCCCAAAGATGGACATTGCGTTCACTATGTTCAGCGTTTCAACTTTGTTCCTTCTTGCACCCAAGTCACCGTCGATAATGTCGCTGAGCTCACCTGGTTACCGGATAGCTGCGCGTATCGCCGTCTGCACCTTGGCCGTGATCTTCCCTCTTGGCATCCGCTAATTACCGGCTCAAAAGAGGCGATGCATGCTGCAGGGATGTCGATTCAGAATAAAGTGACCTGTGAAACAAAAGTGAAGTATATGGAAGACCATATCGTCCTTTGGCCTTTAAAAGATATCGAATAAATCCAGAACGATACCCTCATAGTTTGTTAACTGCTTGATATCGGTGCCGACCTTGGCACCGAGCAAAATCAATTTAAGCTAAAATCTTCTAAGCCAGAACAAACCCATACTCACACTCTCAATCTATTCATTGTTTTGTCGATGATGTTACGAATTGAAAGAGTCTATGCAGTAATACCAATTTCAATAAATATCTGTTCATTCAGCGGGAGTTCAAAGCGCTGAAGGTAAGGTCTATATATTGCTCCTCGGTAACTGCTCCATGCGTTACTCTACCTCCTATATCCATATAGTCGTGCAATATAGACATACGCCGCATCCATGTGGCTATCGGATGATTGAAGCTAATAGTTATTCTCGGCAACAAGCTCCTGCGTTGCTCTACCTCCTAAATCTGACCTCCA
>SDWK01000259.1 GCA_004195335.1 Shewanella sp. | reverse complement strand
TCTTTACCCACATAAATATCAGAAAATTGCGCAATAGATGACTTGACGGGTCAGCAATTACTGCTAATCTTGTAATACATCAAGAAAGCCAACCTTTTCGCAAGAGAGGGACGGAAAGCGGCGGATCTTTAATCTACAAACACACCACAAAGATGGCCGAGCTGCCGAAGGTAACAACCTAGGCTTGCACGGCTTTTTTGCTGTCTGATGCGTCTAAAAAGGAAATTGATAAAGGTTGATGATGTTCTGCCAAGTAACGTGAGATTTGTACCCCCTACATTAACGGGAAGATCACACATTTTATTAGGAGATTTATTATTTTAAAAACAGAAAACGTCTGAGAGAGGAGGTTTACCATGTTCATTGAGGTAGAACTGTACGATGGTGACCTGTCCATAGTTTCACCAGAAGGCTTGGAGAGACTTCTCGAAAACAACCTTGCGAAGCAATTCAGACGTACTTCAGGGTGGGCTGTTGTCGGCACTCATCCGGTCCGTTCAACTGTCCAGCGATTCGATGAATATGGTCGGCAAGCTGCTCCGCGAGGTCGTTGAAGGGCACGACAGCAAAGACGACCTGGTCGGCCACATCGGCGGAGACGATTATGTTGTGCTGACGAACCCAGATCGCTCAGAGGAGCTTGCCAAAGCCATTATCAGCGACTTCGACAGCCACGTCCCCGAACTTTACCAGGATGACGACTTAAGGGCGGGTTTCGTGGTCGGCACTGACCGGCATGGTATCAAGCGCAGCTTTCCGCTCCTGACCATTTCCATTGCCATTACTCTCTCTGAAAATATGGAACATCCCTTTCTTTTGAGCATCAGCCAGAACAGTCCAAGGATGAAAGAGCATTTAAAGAGACTCAAGAACAGCAACTATCTGATAGACCGCAGAAAGGAAATAACATGACAAGAACAATCACCCTGTGGTGCTTGTGGCTCCTGTGTTGCTTTGTGGTAAGTGGGTGCAGTAGCATGTCTGCAATACTAGATGTCCCTGCGGCAAAAGAAGCCGAGCTGTTCGGCCAGGGGCTCGACCAGTACCTCGAGTCAGGCGATTTGAACACCCTCAACCTGTTGCAGAAGGCATATCCACAAGGCGACTGGTGGCTCAGGGCCGAGGGGGTCATCGAGATGGCCAAAAGTCAGCAAGAACAGGAGGCCCAGCTAAAGGAAACCAAGGTAAAGGCCGCCGAGCTGAAGAAGAAAGATCAACAGCTCTCCAGCTGCCAGTCGGAGAAGGCCGCCGAGCTGAAGAAGAAAGATCAACAACTCTCCAGCGGCCAGTGGGAGAAGGCCTTTCTCGTTAAAGACAACCAGATGTTGGAAGTGACTCTGGAACGGCTGAAGCAGGTCCTCATCGATGTAGAAACGCAAGTGGAGTAGATACGTCCTTGAAGATGCGACTCGTTGCTCAACCGCTAACCATGAGTCACTGTCCAAGGTCCGATAAAGGGATACCATATTGATATGGTGTCCCTTTATCATGTTCAAAGAGATCAGAAGAAAAAAACTGCCTCCCCCGCAAAGGCTCCGAAGCCGGACTGATAATTTTGGTCTTTAGTCTTATTGATAGAGGTATTCAGGAAGCTCTTTAATCCACAAAACTAAGGCCACTTGGATCATCTCCAGGCGGCCTTTTCTGTTTGTCAGATATTATGAAGTGTTTTTTGAATGACACTCCATAAAACACGAAAGCCCTCAATCTTCTGATCGGGGGCTTCCATACATTGCAAAGTTTCTAAAAATTGCGCATTACAGATAAACGCGCACGCTCAATAACTACTTCACACAAATCCTTAGCTTCTGGTCACAGCTATAGCTAATAGGACAATCTGTGTTGTAAGAGCATTGACCATCAAAGTCCGTGTTTGGGCGTAAACTGTCGCTGTCTGGATGAATGTTTATAGGGGGCATTTGATGTTGCGTAATTCCAGATTTATCAGTAATTACTGTTTTGATGCAAACGCCTTCAGGCTGTAATGGTTCTTTGTAGCACTTGCTGTACATCTCGCAGTTGTAGTCTGAAAAACATTTTTTATTAGAAGCTTTTGCCTTTTTTTTCTTCTTGTCGGACGGAAACATTGCTGAACATTTAGCTTTGATTGTTCTGAACCCAGCATTCATTGCTGCCAATGATGCTAGTGGGTCGCCGTCATGAAGTTTCAATTTGCCCATCTCTGTATCGTAACAATCAGAGGAACTAGAATACTCTTTTGAGGTCTGACGCGTGTAGTGTCCTGTGGATTGTTCTGCTGGTGGGACGTAGTTAGGCTTTTCAACGATTGTACTTTTCAATTTGTAACCAGGAGGGCATTGAGTGTTTGTAAATGCAATAGAGCCCTTATCATTCACGCATTTTAGCGTCGCGGAATGAACGATAGTGTTCATTGTTAGTATAAACAAAAAAACCGTTATTGTAGTTCTCACGTTTTCCCCTTACCGGAATTTTCATAGACGTTAGATAGTTATATCTCAGCTATGCTCAGGAATCTAGGAGTGATTCATGACGGCAGTTTCATCAAAAAGATTTGGTAAAATATTTTAC
>SDWK01001051.1 GCA_004195335.1 Shewanella sp. | reverse complement strand
AGATGTGTATAAGAGACAGGTATAGGGATATGGGGCAGATGTGAATGAACGACCTTAAGTGCAAACACTTCTGAGACACACCGCAAGCACAATCTGACCGCCATGGATGGTGGGAATGCCGTACGGCCCTGTGGGCTCTGCGACAGCGTCCATGCTATCGAAGGTCACAGCCGCTTTTACACCTGACTCTGGCTTCGAAAAAGTTGTTTCTTCGATTTGGGTTTACAAGTCCTCTCAAACTCGTTTTTGGACATTTTCGAGTTAGAGTTATTCATCTAATAACTATCTCAGACACTAGTAGAAGTATGACAAATCTTAGCTAGTCCACTATGGACTGGCCCCAGACCTTAGGCATTTGTGTCTAGGAATTTGTGGTCAATTCAAGCTTCTCTTTATTCGTATTTAATGGGCGTGCTTCTTTCCCATCCCTAATCAGTTAAAAATAAAATAGTCACGAGCGCCCCCCTCAAGAGATAGTAAATAAAGCTCTTTGATCACATTAATCTGTAACCCTGCCCTTAACCGTTTGCTGCATCCTTGGTATCTTACTGTCGTGTCAAGTATGATTCTCGCGGATAGTTCACCCATACCACCAGTAGTAGTTAATAGCACCATATCGAAAGCCATCTGCAGTACAAGCAACCTTTTTGTTCGCCGCATACAGAACTTTGAGCAGATCGAAAAGTAAGAGTAAAGAATTAATCACCATCATTTGAAGCACTTACTATGTACGGTTAAAAAATGCACAATTAGTGCTTGTCAGCGAATAAATTCATTTGTTAGACTGAGCTCAGATTCAAGGCAGAGTCTGAACTCCAGAGGAGTTTGGCACTGTGACAGACCGAAGGATTACGGCCTTAAAATTTGACACTTGAATTGGTCTTTGAGGCCGATTCAGAATATTCGAAAGCACTCTCGAAAAGGCAAGCCCCGAGTAATCGGGTGCACGCAAAATCAAAGATCCTACCGTGAATACCGGAGGATGGCTTGGTTACCGAAAGAGTGGCACTATAAAAGAGCCCGGTTTTGGGAGCTTTCGAAGTTATGCAATTTAAACTTTGAGAGGTTCCATCGTGAAATCACTACGTATCCCTACGCCATCATCAAACTTGCCTAAAATTAGTGCGGCTGTGCTACTCACTTTCTCTGTTTGTGGCTTCAGTAATTTCGCTTTGGCGGGTCAAACCGCAATCTCGCAACATAATATTCAATCCAGTAGCATAGACGGAACTCTGAGTATTGAAGTAGAAGATTATGCAGAACACAGTCAACTCAAATACTGGCTCAAAGATGGTCAAGGCAAACGCACCGAAATTTTACTTAAAAAACAGCCTCACTGGTTGAAAACCGGCCAAAAGCTGAGAATTCATGGTTATCCTCAGGGAAAGAAGTTTGCCGTAGAAAATGAATCGATTAGCTTGTTGCAGTCCAGCGAAACCAGTTCGAGTACAACGTCAACGACCAGCACTCAGTCTAGTGCCATTAGTGGTGTACGTTCAGTCTTGGTTGCCGAGGTGAATTTTGCTATTAACCCGATTGTCAAATTCAGCACTGCTGAAGTTGACGATTTAATCTTGAATCAATCGAGCCAGTTTTTTCAAGAAACGTCTTACGATATGGTTAGCTTAACAGGTGATGTCGCCGAGCCTATCACTATCGATATAGATACTTCCTCATGTGACACGGCTACCCTTAGTGATTTAGCTGACAGTGTATTTCGGCAGCGTGGATACGAGCCAAATGACTATGAACACGTCATGTACGTGATCCCTACGCACCCAAAGTGTACCTGGTCTGGTAAAGGGAATGTCGGGGGCCCCCGCAGTTGGATCAAACGTTTTCAAGCCGGCACCGTTAACCATGAACTGGGACATAACCTAGGCCTGTATCATTCAAACAAGAAAGATTGTGGCAGTGTCACAACTGACGGCAGCGCTTGTACTACATCTGAGTATGGTGACTATCTCAGTGCCATGAGCGGTACCAGCACGGCAAAGCATTTTAATGGTTTCCACAAAGAGCAACTTGGTTGGTTAGACAGCAGAATAGCCACTTTAACCAATAACGGTAATGTGACCTTATCGGCATTGGAAACCAGCGACACATCGGCTCCTAAAGTACTGAAAGTAAGTAGAGGCGTGGATGCCAGTGGCAACAACCAGTGGTATTACATTGAATATCGTCAGGCACAAGGTTTTGATAGTTCATTGGCAACCGATGCGCCCACATATCTTGATGGTGTGAGATTGCGTGAGGGGACGGATAACCAGCCTAACAGCAGTAACCTTTTAGACCCTACTCCAAATAGTACAAGTTACGATTGGGACGATATCAGCATGGCTCCCGGACAGACCTATAGCCAGAACGACATCAGCATCAGTGTATTAGCCTCGGATGCCAGCCAGGTGATGTTAGATGTGCAGTTTGGCGGAAACACTACCCCACCTGTGCAGTGTACCACTCAGGCTGCAAGCTTTGATGCACTATCCAGCAGTAACATCAGT
>SDWK01001045.1 GCA_004195335.1 Shewanella sp. | reverse complement strand
AGGCCGATTCTGGGGGAACTCCCGTGGCTTGGTTCCTCCGTCTGTCTCCGTCGACCCAGATCAACTCCGAGATATCACCCTCTTAGAAGCCGATTTTGAAACTGGTGAAGCTACACAGGACACTGACGCACTGACCTATATCACCCGGCACCTTGGACGCTATCACGAGAAAATCAATCGTCGCTCGTGGTTCCGTCACTCTTCCCGCTCAACCTCTGTGTTGACCGGTGCACCCATTTTCAGGCGTTTACTCGCCCATGTTCAGGAGAATTACGATGACAGATCAAAACAAAAGGGAATGGTTCAGTCTGGGGATCGACGACGCGATAGACGAACAGGACACGGAAAAACACGCTTTAAATCTTCGGGGTTTGCTGCATTCTGCTGGCTGGCCGGAGATCAAAATCCGGTCATTGGCTCCCATGTACGGACTGACTCCGACCCCTATTCACCATTCTAACTAATTGGAATGACAATTCTTTCAACAGCGTGACGCTAGCCCCGCCCCGTCGTTGAAGATGGAAACGCCCTCGGATATACCGGGGGTCTTTCTATTCCAGCCCCCTTCTAGAAGATCCATGAGCAAGCAAGCGCAAGCGCAGAAGGAAATAGATCCCCCTGGAGGGCCAGCAGGGAGCATTCATGCTCGGGGCCTCCAAGGGGATCGTTTTATTTCCGTTTGCTTGTGGGGCTGCGGCCTTCCCCATTCTAAACTTAAAAGGTTTTTTTCAACTGATTCAAAAGGTGCTCTTTTAAAATACTGGCAAACTTTTCCAAAGAATGAAACTCATAAATTACATCATTTCTATCCTTAGCTTCCATATGTTCATATAGGTAACGCCACGTTACGAATGCATCTTTCGATGATTCTAATATGGCTCTTATGCCAAATTTCTTGTCAGAAAAATCTTCATCACTTTTAGGTAATAGATGAAAACAACCGACCTTGCCGGTATGTGATTTTGGTAAATCGTTGTACTTTGATTCCAGTTCATCACCTATCTTATCTGGTAACGAATCGAAGAGTTTAAGTAGATTATGAGTGTTCTTTGGCTCAATATTTAAATGGCTAAGAATAGCTTTTAAATAGATCTCTATAGCCAATGACATATTAGTTGCAGAGGCAATTAAATGCCCCAAATTATTCATGGCAAATTGTTTTGCCTGTTCAGGTTCTACAATGCGAGCAGGCTCAATGAAGTTATTTGCTAAGTCTTGAAAAGCGCTAGCAGATGTTAGCGCCATCCCAATGCGATATTTCTTCCTTCCTGTATTGCCCGAATTCAAAATCCGTAACCCTCCCATACTCATAACTAGTTAAAATCCAGCTATTTGATTCAATTTCAGCAAATACTACGCACTACTTTTACAAATTTCTATCTATTTCTCAAGTGTTGCCTCCGCTTGCTTGTGGTTCAGCGGATCCAACGCCCCGACCTGTGACACAGGGGCGCAAATTCCAAATTGTATTTTTATGATTGACTGATAATTTGCCTACGTGCTACCTATGTCACAGTTGATGCACACACGGAACACAAGAAAGGGTAATTTTATGGCGGCAGGAAAGAAAACTAGAGTGGTTTTATCTATCGATGAAGATATCTGGCATGAGTTTCAGGAAAATCTTAAGCAGAAAGGCTACCCCAGAGGCACAGCTTCTTGGATAGTTCAGAACAAGTTTGAAACTTTGAATGCTGAATTTGATGCCCTAGGTGACTCAACACAGCTTGACTTGATGTTAACGAAAAAATAGCATATTTTCTAATCTCAACCTACCATTTGTGGTAACGCCAATTACCATTTAGTGGTTACGAAAACAGTCAATTATTAAAAAGAAAGCCCCCCAGAGCGCCAACTCTGAGAGGCTTAAAAGGCGAAACTCCAGAGCGCCAACTCCGAGGTTTCATTTTTCAATCCGCCCACAACTGTCTAAAGTTTCAGGGGATTTCTGTGATTGTATTGTGTAACTCAGGAGGTGTCAACACCCCTTCCCTGCCTATCTTGGTAACATTAAAACCCTGCTCAACGCTCTATATCTTATGCGACGTTGAATATACGTCCACCTGTAGTGGGGTCCTCCTGTGACCTCGCTGTTTACCTCACTGATAAGCGGCCTCAAGGTATCTCCTGCCGAAGATGGCCAGATAAATGTACGCCGTTACACAAAAAACTGTTTTCAAAAATATTCTTATATATCGTCATCGGCAATAGGCGTCCCAACTGTATCCTCGATCACGGTATGGCATTCAACCTCAAACCATTCGTAAAAAAGGTTAAGGTCGCGCTGCTGTGGCCACAGCGACTCAACTCTGTACCATCCATCAAGTTCCGCCTCGAACAATATTGCGTAATTGGCTTTTATCCAGCGGGCCAAAGCCTTGTCGTCATCAGCATCCTGTTCAGATATGAGATACACCGTGCGATCACGGTTAGCATCTTCCATAGAGATTTGCGGATCTCCCTCATGTGGATCGGCGTCATTGATCCAATGTACCGCCGGTGCTTTGTACCTGAGTATAACGATGGCTCGATTAATCATTTGGTTATCTCCCTG
>SDWK01001041.1 GCA_004195335.1 Shewanella sp. | reverse complement strand
GCCACTCACCAACCAGATGTTTAAAGGGACCATTTTCGAGTACTAACTGAATGCTTTTTCCTGGGATAATTTGATTTCTGGTCGTAAATGTTTTGCTGATACCCGCCTTCGAGACATCTACGGAAGCCAACATGGTTTCACCATCGAACTCCAACACCTTACCACCGACACATCCGGGCAGGAACTCTTTGTAAGATTCGACATCATTAACAATTTCATACATCTGCATGGCGCTAAAGCGCACTAACACGCTACGGGATATCTGTGGCATTTTAATTCTTTGACCTGATAACTGTGCTATTTGTAGTTTCTATAATTGGATTTTAACACGAAGCTCAGAAAACGCATATTTCCAACAATCCTGACGCAGGGGGAGCATAATGAATACGTTATCGGCAAAACGTGCCCTAAACATGTACAAAAACCAACCAAACCCTCTGGAATGATTAAAAATCATCGAATAAATTGACAGGATCAATTCCAAAAACTGTATCCACGAGTATAATAGCCAGCCTATGGCTAAACAAAACGCAAAAAAATCAAAAAACTCCTCCTCATCGATTGCACGCAATAAACGTGCAACCTTCGACTATAAATTCGAAGAAAAGATGGAAGCAGGTCTATCCCTAATGGGATGGGAAGTTAAGTCTATTCGTATGGGCAAGGTTAACTTGTCTGAAAGCTATGTTTTTATGAGAGAAGGTGAAGCTTTTCTCTTCGGTTGTACCATAGCCCCATTGAATACCGCATCCACTCATGTTGTCTGTGACCCCATGCGTTCGCGAAAGCTGCTACTTAAACGTAAAGAGTTAGATAAGTTGCAGGGACTCGTGGATCGTAAGGGTTACTCTATCGTGCCGATATCTATGTATTGGCAAAAAGGTGCATGGGTTAAAATCGAGATCGGTCTTGGTAAAGGTAAGAAAGAGCACGATAAACGTGATGATACCAAAGACAGAGAGTGGCAGATTGAAAAGGCACGAACCATGAAAAAGGCGGTTCAACAGTAATTTCAATAGCGTATGGGCGTTAGAACGTACGTATAACAAGCAATCGGTTGTGAATGCGATTTTTATCCTTGGTAAACAAGATATGACGCGTTACAATCACATTGTACTTGGGGGCGATTCTGGATTCGACAAGATTCTCGAAACCCTGGGAGCATGCCGAGGGGCGGTTGGCCTCGTAAAAAGCCGCACCGTTATAGTTGCAAACGACTCTAACTACTCTCTAGCAGCTTAGGCTAGCTAGCCATCTTGCCGAAACTTCTCAAATGGGTTTGGTTAATAGATGGTCATCTTACATTTGATAGCGAGGGAACCACGTTCAGGGGTGAACCGCGAAATAGTACTGAACTCGCCTTGTCATATCCTGTCTTTCGGAGCTTGCAAGGTTAACCAAAAGAGAGACTAAGCATGTAGTGCCTTGGATGTAGGCTTTTTGGACGCGGGTTCGAGCCCCGCCGCCTCCACCAAATATAGAAACGAAGACACCCTAGGGTGTCTTTTTTTCTGCCTATAAAACGATAAGATCAATGACTTAGCCTCCATTATGGTTTAATATCGTCCGATGGCAGCTTGAGTTCAATGTAACACCTATTGTAACATCAGGCCTATATCCTCAATTTGGGTGTTACAATTATGGCTAATTCGACCAAGCAACTCACAGCCACAGCGGTCGCCAATGCAAAACCTAAAGAGAAAGAGTACAACCTAGCTGATGGCAGAGGTTTAATGCTAAGAGTCAAAACGAGTGGTTCTAAGTTTTGGTTATTCAACTACTCTCGCCCAGTAACAAAGAAACGAGCCAACCTTGGCCTCGGCACTTACCCAGATGTTCCACTTGCTGAAGCAAGAAAACGAAGAGAGGCAGCTCGCGAGCTACTTGCCAAAGGCATCGATCCTCAACACCACCTTCAGCAACAAAAAGAATCTGTCAAAACAGAAGCTGCAAACACCCTTAAACTTGTCACTGACACCTGGTTCGAAATCAAAAGGCAGAAAGTCTCAGTCAATCACGCTCAAAAACTCTATCGCCGACTCGAGCTGTACCTATTCCCCTCCCTTGGCGATCTGCCTATTGGTAGTCTAACCGCCCCACAAGTCATTCAAGTATTAAAACCTGCAGAAGCCAAAGGCAACATCGAAACCTGCAAGCGCGTGATCAGCTGGCTAAACGAGGTAATGACATTTGCGGTAAATACCGGCGTCATTCATTCAAACCCACTTATTGGAATAGCTGCAGCGTTTGGTGTACCAGAAAAGAAGAAGATGCCCACTATTAAACCAGATGAGCTGCCCGAATTTATGGAGACCCTATCCTATGCCAGCATCAAGAAAACTACTCGCTGCTTAATTGAGATCCAACTTCACACCATGACACGCCCAGCGGAAGCAGCAATGGCGAAGTGGACTGAGATCGATTTTGAGAAACAGCTATGGGTGATCCCTGCCGAGCGGATGAAGATGAAGCGGGAACATATCATCCCGCTAACGCCACAGGTTATTGGACTATTAAGGCGCATGCAGCCCACCAGCAGTGACCTGGAATATATC
>SDWK01000806.1 GCA_004195335.1 Shewanella sp. | reverse complement strand
CTCTTAAATATTTTCGAATTCAACCCATCAAAGTTGTCCCATCCTGCATACCCCTCCCGTTCACAATATTTTTTTAATTTCTCAAAAGACGCTTGAACCATAACTCTAGACCTCCCCCTGAGATAATAGGATTTTTCAAATAACACTCAACTTTTTAACAGAGAATACTTGCAATACGTTCACTGGCCCTTCCGTCCCATAAAGGCGGGATTGATCCCTGCCTCGTATCATCATTAAGGATATTATATAATTCCGTCTTCAACCGATCCATATTTTGACCCACAAGAACATTAGTCCCGACTTTCACGGTCACAGGCCGCTCGGTATTTTCTCTGACGGTTAAACAGGGGACGCCCAAATAGGTTGACTCTTCCTGTATCCCGCCCGAGTCAGTGACAATCAAGGTAGCGCCCTGCTGCAGTGAAAGAAATTCAAGGTAGCCGATTGGTTCGATCATTAAAAATCTCCTGTCGTCAACCTTAATTCCTAAACCCACAAGGCGCTGATATGTCCTTGGATGAATCGGGAAAATCATCAGAAGATCGCGACTTAACCCCATCAAGGTATTGATGATTCGAGTCAACATGATTGGGTCATCAACATTGGAAGGACGATGCAAGGTCACCAGGCCGTAACCCTTAGAGAGCAGACTCCCGAGGAGGTTGTACTTTTCTGCAACTTGCTGAGGACTGTGAAGTGCGTTGGCTTTTTTCTTCAAGCGGACAAGAGTGTCGATCATCACATTGCCGACGAAATGGACCTGATTCGCCCTCTTCCCTTCACGTAGTAAATTTTCATCCCCATCAATCGAAGGGGTAAATAACATTTCAGCTAATTGATCGGTGACAATACGATTTATTTCTTCCGGCATCGCCCTATCGAATGAACGAAGTCCGGCTTCGACATGCGCCACCGGGATTAAAAGCTTCGCGCATACCAAGGCTGCGGCAACGGTCGAATTAACATCCCCATAAACCAAAACTAGATCAGGTTTTTTCTCACACAGGAAGGCTTCAATCTTGGTCATAATTTGTGCAGTTTGGGTCGCATGACTCCCCGAACCCACTTCAAGATTTATATCCGGGTTCGGCAACCCTAACTGCCTGAAAAAGATTTCAGACATATTTGCATCATAATGCTGCCCCGTATGGAGCAGTACTTGTCGTATACCGTTCTTTTTTCCCAGTGCCGCCATCACTGGAGCTACCTTCATGAAGTTTGGCCTTGCTCCTGCGACATGCATGATCTTCATATCATCCCCCGCTTAAGAAGTTTCTTACCTTGCTCTTTTATACAGGCTCATAAAGACCAATAGCTAAGTCCGTGTGATTCTACCTCTGCCCGGCTAAGGATCGACTTGACATCGACAACGACACCATGACCATTCCCATTGCCACACAACTCCTTAAGATGCCCGAGGGTGATATATTTAAATGCATCATGATCTACAGCCCAGATGACACCATCAACTTTGCCTACCTCCGCCAGCGAGACCAATTCAATATCGTAAGCCTCTCGCGCATCATCTGAATCGGCCATCGGGTCGTGCACCAAAGGGGTAACGCCAAAGTCCTGTAAATTTTGAATGATATCCATGACCTTGGTATTCCTGATATCAGGAACGTTTTCCTTGAAAGTCAGTCCTAAAACGAGCACCCGGCTGCCATTGACGGTCTTGCGAACCTCGATGAGTTTCTTTACGGTCATTTCCGCCACGTATTTCCCCATTCCATCATTGATACGTCGCCCTGCAAGTATGACCTGAGGGTTGTATCCAACGGCCTCAGCCTTATGGGTGAGATAGTAGGGATCAACACCAATACAGTGGCCACCGACCAGGCCAGGCTTAAAATCAAGAAAGTTCCATTTGGTACCTGCTGCTTCGAGTACATCCTTTGTCGATATGCCCAACCTGCTAAAGATGATAGACAACTCGTTCATTAACGCAATATTCAGATCACGCTGGGTATTTTCTATGACCTTTGCCGCTTCAGCGACCTGAATTGAAGAGGCTCGATAGACCCCTGCTGAAATAATTGTTTCGTAGACCTTGGCAACCGTTTCCAGAGTTTCCTTATCCTGACCTGAAACAACCTTGACGATATTTTCTACAGTGTAAATCTTATCTCCTGGATTGATACGCTCTGGCGAATAACCGACTTTAAAACCAACCCCACAGACAAGACCAGATTCGGCCTCTAAAATAGGAATACAGATTTCCTCAGTCACACCGGGATAAAAGGTTGACTCATAAACTATGATGGAATTTTTAGCGAGATTTTGCCCAATGGTACGTGATGCAGACTTTACTGGCCCAAGATCGGGTCGTTTGGATTTGTGGATGGGGGTAGGAACTGTAACGATTATGAATGCAGCCTCTTTGAGGCGGCTAAAATCTGTGGTGAATTCAACCTTAGTGGAGGAAAGTTCGCTGTTCGAAATTTCTCCCGTAGCGTCAAAACCGCTCCTAAGCTCTTTGATTTTCTTCTCACTTACATCGTAACCGATCACATCGGCCACTTTCGCGAATGAGACCGCAAGCGGAAGGCCCACATAGC
>SDWK01000919.1 GCA_004195335.1 Shewanella sp. | reverse complement strand
TTAAACGTAGAATAACTATGTTCTTCACTCGTTGCGAGCAACATGGATGTTGCAAATGTCATTTATGCAGGAGCAATTAATGACCTTGCCTCAGAAGCGTTAAATTCTCGCTGAGCGATCACATCTTTATACCGATTGGTATTAAGTATCGAGAAGGCATTCAGGCTTTTTCATATATTGGATTCTTATACCTAGGTGCTGCCCTGACGACCTGAGCGTCTTCGGCGGATAAATCTAAATCGAGATCACCTTCTGGCATACAACAGCAGGGCAGACATTCATCTTTTTCAAGATGAACCAGTGGCTCGGAATGGTAAATCACCCGACCCTTGTTTATCTTGGTTTTACAGGCACCGCAATAACCATTGCGGCACTCTGAAAAGACGCTTATCTTCTTTTGCTCCAATGCCATCAAGAGATTTGAGTGTTGCTGAGTAAACAGCAACACAGGTTGGCCTTGAAGACTGACGATTGGTGCTTTTTTAAAGCGTGGATTAAAGGTCAAAGTCTTCAAATTCGGTCTCATCGATTGATGAGTCGATCTGGCCAACAAGGTAAGAAGACACTTCCACTTCCTGCGGCGCGACTTGAACCGAGTCACTCTCTAACCAGGTTTTCATCCAAGGTAACGGATTGGTTATTTGAGGGTATGGCTGCGCTAAATTAACCGACTTCATGCGTTCGTTAGTGATGAACTCAACATACTGGCATAAGATCTGTTCATTTAGGCCGATCATTGAGCCATCTTTAAACAAATATTGGGCCCATTCTTTTTCCTGCTCGGCCGCTTTAACGAAAATATCGTAAGCTTGCTGTTCACACTCTTTCGCTATCTCACCCATCTCTGGATCATCTTTACCCGCTTGCATGATTTTAATCATGTGTTGAGTACTATTGAGATGCAAAGCTTCATCACGTGCAATTAAGCGAATGATTTTAGCGTTACCTTCCATTACCCTACGCTCGGCGAATGCAAAAGAGCAGGCGAAACTAACATAGAAACGAATCGCTTCTAATACGTTCACTGACATCATGCAAAGGTAGAGGGCTTTTTTAATTTCACGTTTGGTAACAACAAGCTCTTTACCATCAATTTGATGAGTACCTTCACCTAGTAGATGAAATGCCTGAGTCAATCTAATCAAGACATCGTAATATTCAGCGATATCAGTGGCACGCTTTAATATCTCTTTGTTTTCAACAATATCATCGAAAATGACTGATGGGTCGTTGACGATATTACGAATAATATGTGTATAAGAGCGTGAGTGAATGGTTTCAGAAAAAGACCACGTCTCAATCCAAGTTTCAAGCTCAGGTAGCGATACCAAAGGTAAGAAGGCAACGTTAGGGGAACGTCCCTGAATTGAATCAAGCAGAGTCTGGTATTTTAAGTTTGAGATGAAAATGTGCTTTTCATGATCTGGAAGGGCAGCATAATCAATCTTATCTTTACTGACATCAACTTCTTCTGGTCGCCAGAAAAATGAAAGTTGCTTCTCAATCAGCTTTTCAAACACTTCATATTTTTGCACGTCGTAACGAGCCACGTTGACCGACTGTCCTAAAAACATAGGTTCTAGACGTGCATCGTTAGGTGTTTGACAAAAAGTAGAATAGGCCATGGTTTCTTCCAGAATACAGGGGCTTCATGCCCCTATTAAAATTGATAACAAACTCAGTGCTAACACACTGAGTCTTGATAAACGTTGTTATATTTTACACGCGCCGCCAGCACAATCATCGTCTTCTTTCTCGACACTGATCATATCATCATGATTATCGGACGCACCATCACGAGTGTTGTGATAGTAGAGTGTCTTAATGCCAAGTTTATAGGCATTTAATAGATCTTTAAGCAGTACCTGCATCGGGACTTTCTGATTGTCAAAACGTGACGGATCGTAGTTCGTGTTTGCCGAAATAGACTGATCGACAAACTTCTGCATTAAGCCTACGAGTTGTAAGTAACCATCGTTGTTTGGCATCTGCCAAAGCAGCTCATAGCTATACTGATACTTTTCAAAATCAGGGACAACTTGCTTCAGTTGACCATCTTTACTCGACTTAACACTAATCAGGCCACGCGGTGGCTCAATGCCATTGGTCGCATTGGAGATCTGCGATGATGTTTCAGATGGCATCAGTGCCGAAAGTGTCGAGTTACGTAGACCATGAGTCACGATATCCTGACGTAGTGTTTCCCAATCCATATGAAGTGGTTCATCACAGATCTTATCCAGAGCACGTTTATACGTGTCGATAGGAAGCACACCCTTAGAATAGGTCGTCTCATGGAATGCCGGACAGGCACCTTGCTCTTTCGCCAAGTTCATTGAGGCTTTCAATAGGTAGTATTGAATCGCTTCGAATGTCCTGTGGGTAATGTTGTTGGCGGAACCATCTGAGTAACGTACGCCTTCTTTGGCTAAGTAGTTGGCAAAGTTGATCACACCGATACCCAATGTGCGGCGGTTCATCGATGACTTTTCTGCAGCAATTAACGGGTAGTCTTGATAATCGAGTAAATTGTCGAGAGCACGAACCGCAAGATCGGCCAGAGGTTCAAGTTCAGACAGATCTTTGATTGCGCCTAGGTTCAATGCTGACAGGGTACAAAGGGCTATTTCACCCTCTGGATCATTAACATTGTTCAAAGGTTTAGTCGGCAGTGCAATCTCAAGACATAAGTTAGACTGTCTGATTGGGGCGACTTTGCTATCAAATGGGCTGTGCGTATTACAGTGATCGACATTTTGAATATAGATACGGCCAGTAGATGCACGCTCTTGCATCATCAAACCAAACAGCTCAGTGGCCTTTATTTGTGACTTACGAATGCTAGGATCCGCTTCATACTGAAGATACAGACGTTCAAACTCGTCTTGATCTTCGAAGAAGGCATCGTAAAGACCGGGTACATCAGATGGGCTAAATAAACTGATCACTCCGCCTTTAATCAGACGTTGATACATGAGCTTGTTCAGTTGCACACCGTAATCAAGATGACGGATTCGGTTATCTTCAACGCCTCGGTTGTTCTTCAATACCAGCAGCGACTCAACTTCAAGGTGCCACAGTGGGTAGAACAGGGTTGCCGCTCCGCCACGTACGCCGCCTTGAGAACAGGACTTAACCGCAGTCTGGAAATACTTGAAGAAAGGCAGACAACCAGTATGGAATGCTTCACCACCACGGATAGGGCTACCTAATGCGCGAATACGTCCCGCGTTAATACCAATACCAGCACGTTGGCTGACATATTTAACGATAGAAGATGCCGTTGCGTTGATAGAATCTAAGCTATCTCCACACTCAATCAATACACATGAACTGAACTGACGTGTAGGCGTACGTACACCCGCCATAATTGGCGTTGGCAGAGAGATTTTAAACGTAGACACAGCGTCGTAGAAACGCTTGATATAATCTAAGCGTGTTGCACGAGGGTAATTAGCAAACAGACACGCTGCCACCAAAATATAGAGGAACTGGGCACTCTCATAGATCTCATGAGTGACACGATTCTGTACCAGATATTTACCTTCTAGCTGCTTTACGGCTGCGTAGGAGAAATCCATATCACGCCAGTGATCGACATAACCGTCTAAAGTTTCAATCTCTTCACGCGTATAATCTTGCAAGATATGAGTGTCATATTTACCCATTTCAACAAGCTTAACCACATGGTCATAAAGCTTTGGTGGTTCAAATTGGCCAAAGGCTTTTTTGCGAAGATGGAATATGGCTAATCGAGCCGATAAGAACTGATAATCAGGTGATTCTGGAGAGATCAGATCGGCAGCCGCTTTAATGATGGTTTCATGAATAGCTTCAGTGGGGATCCCATCAAAAAACTGTAGGTGAGAGCGAAGTTCAACCTCTGATACCGACACATTAGTCAGGTCTTTTGCTGCCCATGTAATGACACGGTGGATTTTATCGAGATCGATGGTTTCGCGTTCGCCACTACGTTTTGTGACTTTCAGATTGCTATTCATTAAAGATAGGCCTTGGTTTTAATATTTATGAAGACGTTCGGTGCAGAACACCCTACGATTCCTTGTAAACAATCAAAATGAACACCCAAAATGGGTAATATTCATGACTTCACACAAGACAGCTCTTGTGTCTCTGATTGCTACGCACACACTACATATGGTGCTTTTTGATTTAATAGGTACAAGATAGTGAGGTTGAGCACATTTTGCAAGTCTGAATTTTGGGGGAATCTTGTGGATAACCTGAGGGTAAATCGACCTGTTAGTAATGGCTAACCTTTGATGGCTGTTTTTATTGGGCTTACAGGCCTGAGAATAAAAAACAACCGAACTGTTTAAGAGCGTAAATCCATAGGATCGATCGGCGATCTTTTGGATCTCTGACCAAGTCACCCGTAGTAATTTACTTATTGCTTAAGTAAATTAGTTTGAAATGGACTCAATAAAAAAGTCGACGATTGCGGAGGGAGATTCAAAAGAAAATTGACCTGGCCAGGATTGAGTGTGAGTCAGATCGTCAATATAGCCCCATAGTGCTACGCCACCCAACATCGCACTGTCTGCTGCTGCGACTAGGTCACGTTCCGCATCACCTAAATATAAGATCTCATGAACCTGACATTCAAGTTGTTGCGCGGCGAGAAGCATAGGTGCGGTATGAGGTTTTGAAAATAGCGTACTGTCACCACTAATCACCGTTTTCATTCTCTGTGTGAGTGATAGGGCTTGGATTAATGGACGAGTGTATTTTGCTGCCTTATTAGTGACAATCCCATAAGGGACCCCATTGAGGTCGAGATAATCGAGTAGGGCTATCACCCCATCGAATAATCGGCAGTGGTTACCATTAACCTGTGCGTAGCTATCCAGTAAGCCCTGTTGTACGGCCCTGTGTTGTGACTCAGAAGCATCGGGTAGGGCAGCTTTTGCGAGCGCTAAACTGCCATTGGATGCCACATGGCGCATGGTTTCTAACGACACTTTTGGGTGGTCGAACGATTCAAGACTCATATTAAGCGCGGCAATGAGATCGGGGGCGGTATCGACGAGTGTGCCATCGAGATCAAAAAGTACCCCTTTTATATCTGTTGCCATCGGCATATGAGTCAGCACCGTCATTTAATCGATACTCTTTCTGGTCGCTATCATATAGTTAACATCGACACTCTTTGTATAAGTAAATGTGTCAGTCAATGGATTGAAAGTAATACCTGTGGCGTCTTCACAAAATAGTTCGGCATTTTCGGCGAGGGAGATTAATTCCGACGGCTTGATAAACTTCTTATGATCATGGGTACCTACGGGTAACATCTTAAGGATGTACTCGGCGCCTAAAATCGTTTCGACATATGCACGTAGATTACGATTGATGGTTGAGAAGAAAACATAACCGCCAGGCTTGACCATATCGGCACATGCTTGCACCACTGAGCGTGGGTTGGGGACGTGCTCTAACATCTCCATACAAGTCACGACATCGTAGGTTTCTCTGTGTGTTTCACGATGAGATTCAGCGGTGTCTTGTAAATAGTTAACGTCGACTTTCATCTCTAATGCATGCAGACGTGCGACATCTAAAGGCTCTGTGCCCATATCTAGGCCGTCGACGATGGCACCAATTCGCGCCATGCTCTCGGAGAGAATACCGCCACCACAACCAACATCGAGTATACGTTTACCAAAAACGCCGCCACTGGTTTGGTCAATATAGTTGAGGCGAAGTGGATTTAATTTATGTAATGGCTTGAATTCGCCTTCAGGATCCCACCAAGTTTCGGCCATTTTCTCAAATTTGGCGATCTCTTGTGGGTCGACATTGATCGTTTGCTTCACTTCTTGCTGCACTATATCACCTCAATAGCGATTACTTATTAATGTCATTATACCCATCGGCTCTAATAAACAAAGGATATTCAAAAGAGATTTGAGTGATAATTTAACCAATTGATTGATTAGCGAACATTGTTTGATATGAGTCAATTAATTATAATTTATATCTAAATTTGAATAGGGTATACCGACAAAAAATAACTGTGTTAGAATGCCAAATCACGTTTTCAGGCTCGATAATTTCATCTTTCCATTTCGGATGTTGAATTGTCGGCTACATTTCAAGGGATCGAGCAGTTTATGACTGATCTGGCTTCATCTATAACACCAATTAATATTGAAGACGAATTAAAAAATTCATATCTAGATTACGCCATGAGCGTGATCGTAGGCCGAGCATTACCTGATGTTCGTGATGGTTTAAAGCCTGTACACCGCCGCGTACTTTTCGCGATGAGTGAGCTTAAAAACGATTGGAACAAGCCTTATAAAAAGTCGGCACGTGTTGTCGGCGACGTTATTGGTAAGTATCACCCACACGGTGATACGGCGGTTTACGATACGATAGTTCGTCTAGCACAGCCTTTCTCAATGCGTTACCCCTTAATTGACGGACAAGGTAACTTCGGTTCCGTCGATGGTGATGCTGCTGCTGCGATGCGTTATACCGAAATCCGTATGGATAAGGTGGCGCATCAATTACTAGCCGATCTCGAGAAAGAGACGGTTGATTTCGTGCCTAACTATGACGGCACTGAGTTTATTCCAGAGGTATTGCCGACACGTATCCCAACCTTACTCGTTAACGGTTCTTCGGGCATTGCGGTCGGTATGGCAACGAACATTCCGCCACACAACTTAACTGAAGTGGTATCAGGCTGTTTAGCCCTGATTGAAAATCCAGATCTGACCATCAATGAATTGATGGAATACATTCCAGGTCCTGACTTTCCAACCTCTGCAATCATCAATGGCCGTAAAGGCATCATCGATGCGTATCACACCGGTCGCGGTCGTGCAGTCATGCGCGCTAAAGCCGAAGTGGAAACGGAAAGCAATGGACGCGAGCGTATCATTGTTCATGAGATCCCGTATCAAGTTAACAAGGCGCGTCTGATTGAAAAGATTGCCGAGCTTGTTAAAGATAAAAAGATTGAAGGTATTAGCGGCTTACGTGACGAGTCTGATAAAGACGGTATGCGTATAGTCGTTGAGATCAAGCGTGGTGAAGTGGGCGAGGTTGTACTAAACAACTTATACGCTCAAACTCAGATGCAGTGCTCTTTCGGTATCAACATGGTGGCATTGACCAATGGTCAGCCTAAGCTGTTTAACCTTAAAGAGATGCTAGAGTGCTTTATTCTTCACCGTCGTGAAGTCGTTACACGTCGTACAGTATTCGAATTGCGTAAGGCTCGTGAGCGAGCGCATATCCTCGAATCTTTAGCGATTGCATTGGCCAATATTGACCCAATCATTGCATTGATTAAAGCCTCTCCAACGCCAGCTGAAGCTAAAGTTAAGCTTATTGCCGAAGGTTGGGAGTTGGGTCATGTGCAAGGCATGCTTGAAAAAGCAGGCGATGATGCAGCGCGTCCTGAGTGGTTAGAGCCAGAGTACGGAATTCGTGATGGTCGTTACTACTTAACAGAGCAGCAAGCACAAGCTATTCTGGATCTGCGTCTGCACAAGCTGACCGGTCTTGAGCATGAGAAGATCTTAAAAGAGTATGAAGAGCTACTCGAGATCATCGCCGCATTACTTTTCATTCTTAGCAGCTCAGTGCGTTTAATGGAAATTATCACCGAAGAGCTTCAAGAAGTTCTGGAAAACTTCGGCGATGAACGTCGTACTGTGATAAATGCTAATGAAGTTGACATGAGTCTTGAAGACTTGATCAACGAAGAAGATGTTGTTGTGACACTTTCACACCTAGGTTATGCCAAGTACCAAGTCCTAACGGATTACCAAGCGCAGCGACGTGGCGGTAAAGGTAAAGCGGCGACTAAAGTGAAAGATGAGGATTTCGTAGAGAAGCTCTTGGTTGCTAACACTCACGACACGATTCTTTGTTTCTCAGACTTCGGTAAGATGTACTGGCTTAAAGTGTACCAGTTACCGCTTGCAAGCCGTACCGCTCGTGGTCGTCCGATTGTTAATATTTTGCCACTGTCTGAAGGCGAACACATCACGGCTATCTTGCCGGTTCGTGAATATGCTGACGACAAGTACATCATCATGGCAACCTCTCATGGTACCGTGAAGAAGACGGCATTGACGGCATACAGTAACCCACGTGCAAACGGTATTATCGCGGTTAACCTTAAAGATGGCGATCAGCTGATTGGCGTTGATATTACCGATGGTAATGACGACATCATGCTGTTCTCTAACGAAGGTAAAGTCGTTAGATTTAACGAAAAAGCACGCAGCTCAGAAACTGGCGAAGTTAAATTAGATCCTGAAACAGGTGAAGAGATAATTGCGCTACGTGCGATGGGACGTACAGCAACCGGTGTTCGCGGTATTAAGCTTGAAGAGGGACAGCAAGTTGTTTCTCTGATTATACCTAAAGGCGAAGGTGATATCTTAACTGTGACAGAAAATGGTTACGGTAAGCGTACTGATTTAGCCGAGTATCCGGCTAAGAGTCGTGGCACTAAAGGTGTGGTTTCAATTAAGGTTAGCGAACGTAATGGTGCCGTAGTCGGCGCTGTACAAGTTGGCGAAAATGATGAAATCATGTTGATCAGTAACAAAGGCACCTTAGTACGTACTCCTGCAACTGGCGTATCCAGTATTGGTCGTAACACCCAAGGTGTAACGATAATTCGTACCGCAGAAGATGAATTAGTGGTTGGCCTTCAACGTATCGATGAGATTCAAGAGCCCGCTCCTGAACTTGACGAAGAGGGTAATCCTATTGCCCCCGCTGTTGTTGATGATATCGATGATGCAGTAGAGACAACATCGACAGGTGATACACCAGAAGCGGATGATGCATCAGAAGCTGAACCTACTGAATAGTTGCTAATGCTTTAGCGATTACGATTAACGGGCGTCCATATGGACGCCCGTTTTGTATCTGCGGTTATACCAATAGGTATAAAGATGTGATCGCTCAGCGAGAGTTTAGCGCTTCTGAGGCAAGGCAACGAGTGAAGAACATAGTTATTCTACGTTTAAGCTCGTTAACACAGTATCAGATGCGCTAAAACTCGCCTTTCA